>CAIPQY010000196.1 GCA_903867275.1 uncultured bacterium
CACAAGCGCCAGCGCAAGCGATGTGATGCATCCAATGGCCATCGATGGAAGCGCATCCGCGCCGCCATCGATCCAGGTCACCAGGCATGCCGTCATCAGCGCCACCAGCGTGCACAGCAACCATGACCGCACGCGCACCGCGGGTTGTGGAACTTGAAATTTTGCTGCTGCGCCATCCATCCGCGCGCATATTGCCCGAAATTCCGTCTCCCGTCATGGAAGGCTCATGCCGGCACGCCCGCCGTGCCGATCCCTTCCCGGCAGCCATGGATGGCTGCGGACGACCGCGCTTCCGTGCGGCCGTCCCAAGCACAGACAGGAGGTCGCATGCTCGTCCAGACCACACGCTTCGGACCCGTCGAGGTCGATTCCACTCGCCTGCTCGAATTCCCCGCCGGCCTGCTCGGCTTTGCGCGCGCGCGCCGGTTCGCGCTGCTGCAGCCCGATGATCGTGGCGTGTTCTTCTGGTTGCAGAGCATCGAGAGCGCGGATGTCGCGTTCGTGGTCACCGATCCCTGCCTGTGGACGCCCGACTACGCCGTCACGCTGCGTCGCGAGCAGACCACCGAGATCGCGCTGCCCGAGGGCGCCACGCCGCAGCTGCTCGTCATCGTCAACCGTCGCGACCACGGCATCACCGCAAACATGCAGGGGCCGCTGGTCATCAATCCAATCAATCGCACCGGCCTGCAGGTGGTTCTGGCGGATCGTCGCTGGACCACGCGCCATGAACTCGTGACCGTCACCCCCGCGGCGCGCGTCGCAGCCGTCTGACATCGGAGAACCCCATGCTCGTCCTGTCCCGTCAACGTGATGAACGCATCGTGATCGGCGATGAGGTGGAAGTGGTCGTCGTGGACATCCGCGGCGAGAAGGTGCGACTGGGCATCGTCGCGCCCAACACGGTCTCCGTGCATCGCAAGGAGATCTACGAGGCCATCCGTCGCGAGAACCAGGATGCCGCATCCGTGCGCGGCGAACTGCCTCGCCTCGGGGCGCCGCTGAGCGGTGCCGAGGCGGTGCGGCGTCTGGCGCAGCGCAGCAGTGAAGACGGCCAAAACCGACGCGAGATCGCCTGAGCGATCTCGTTTCGGTTCATGATCGAAATGTGCAGCGGTTGATCAGGCAGCCTTCGCCAGGCGGCCCTTGGCCATTTCCACCAGCGCATCGAAGCTGGTCGGATCCTGGATCGCCATCTCGCTGAGCATCTTGCGGTTCAGCAGCACGCCGGCGCGCGACAGGCCACCGATGAGCAGGCTGTAGCGGAAGCTTCGCATGCGGCACGCCGCGGTGAGGCGGGCGATCCACAGGGAACGCATGTCGCGACGGCGAAGACGGCGGTGGCGCCAGGCGTTGCGGCCGGCGCGCATGAGCGCGACCTTGGCCTGCTGCTTGTGGCGGCTCTTGGTGCCGTAGTAGCCGCGAGCCTCGCGAAGAACGCGACGGCGTGCCTGAGTACGAGCTGCTCCCTTGCGTGCGCGTGGCATGGTTCGTTCCTTTCAGATCAGTTGGCGAGGCTGCGGTTCAGCACCTTGCCAAGCATTCGGTTTTCACTCTTGGAAAGCACGCGCGCGCGGCGGTAGCTGCGCACGGCGGTGCCGGTCTTGTTGCTCTTCAGGTGCCGCGAGTTTGGGGAATGGAACGAGACCTTGCCTGAGGCAGAGACCTTGATTCGCTTCAACAGACCCTTATGACTCTTGTGCTTCGGCATGGCTTGGCTCCGTGGCCGCTCGGTGGCGGGTCGAGGAGGATACCGAAACCCCGTTTCCGGTCAAGTTTTGGGAAAGCCCCTCCGGCTGCGGGGGGTCACTGGGCCAGGAAGGCGTCGGAACCCTGCGGCAATTGCACCACATTGGGCAGCAAATCGGCCCGGTGCACCCCGCGAGGCAGGAACAGGTTGTCCCCGTCCACCTCAGGGCTGTTCAGCCACAGGATCGCCCCATCCCCGAAAAGCACGTTCTGGCCGCTCTGCGCGTGGTTCCAGCTGGCCATGTTCGAGGCGGCAGGCTTGCCCGCACGGCGCAGTTCCAGGGCCGGATTCGCATCGGCCACCAGGGCGCCGCGAGCCACCACCTTCAGGCGGAAGGACCGGTCGCTTGCGGGCATGCGGAACGCGAAATGCTTGTGGGGTGTTCCCGAGGCGCACGCAGGGCATTGCATGGCGCGCATCGAGCAGTAGCCCTTGTTGGCCATCGCCACCAGGTTGCCGCTGTGCTCGTAGGTGTTCCAGTCCAGCGTGGAAGGGTTCGGAGAAAGCAGACTGCTGAGTCCCGCGGTGACGGGCAGGAAGTCGCGATGATCGTTCGCGTAGGTGCTGAGTCCCGCGCCCATCGCGCGCAGGTTGTTGGCGCAACTGCTCTGCAATGCGCTGGCTCGCATGCGGCCAAGCATCGGCCATGCCACGCCGGCGGCGATCAGCATGACCGCAGCGATGCCTCCCAGATCGGCCCACGCCGTCCTGCGTCGCGGTGCACGATCAAGTCGCATGCGCGAAGCCTGCTCGCGCTCGGCGGCGTCGATGCGCGCGAGCGTTGCGTCCACGAGCGATGGATCCGATGCCTCCACCGGATACGCATCGAGCGCACGAAGCACTTCCAGCACGGCCTGTTCGCGGGCGGCGTCCTCGCCTTCGCCGGCCTGCGCCTCGAACGCGCGGTCGATGAGTCGATCCAGCGCGGCCTGATCGGCGGCGGAGAGCGAGGGGCCCGTGTTGGCTTCGTCGTCCAGCATCATGCGATGGGATTCTCCTTGTCTCGGCGCCCACGGCGCCAGCGATCGCCGAACGCCGCCACCGCGGAGTGCAGGCGACTCTTCACGGTGCCGAGCGGAATCTGCAGGATGTCCGCGATCTGCTGATAGTTCATCTTCTGGAAGTACGCCAGCACCAGGATCTCGCGATGGATCGTCGGCAGAGCGTCCACGGCCTTCTTCACAAGCGTCGACTCTTCCTGCAGCGTGAGTGGCTGGGCAGGCTGATGGATCTTTGCGGCGAAGAGGTCGATCAGCTCGCCATCGCCGTTCTCGCCGATCGGCGTCTGCAGGCTCACGCCGCGACGGCGGCGGTCCTTGCGATACCAGTCGCGGGCCTTGTTGGCGGCGATGGTGTAGAGCCACGGGCGGAACACGCGCGCCGGATCGAACGAGACTGCCGAGAGGTGAATCTGCAGGAAGGTGTCCTGGAACACATCCTCGGCCGCTGCGCGGGAGCCGATGAACCGCTGCAGGAATCCGTGCAACTCGGGGCGATAACGCTCCATGAGCAGGGGAAATGCCTGCGGGTGGCCATTCAAGTGGGCGGCCACGAGTGCCTCGTCACTGGATTGTTCTCCCACCGCTTCCACGGGGCCAATGGTACGGATATCCGCACGCTTCACGGCGTTTCCGAGCCAGGCGAGGGGGGAGGATGATCCGGCGATCGAGCTCATCGCATCTTGTTACGATCCGGCATTCGGCCCGGTTTGTCACGACCTCAGGAAATTGGAGATCTCTCCCAGATGGGCGTTCCGATCAGTCAGATGTGGACCGTTGCGACTTATGTGCTCCGTCAGCGTCTTGCCGGACGGAGGCAGTACCCGCTGGTCCTGATGCTGGAACCGCTCTTCCGCTGCAACCTGGCCTGCGCCGGGTGCGGCAAGATCCAGTATCCGCCGCATGTGCTGAAGCGCCAGCTCACGCCGCAGGAGTGCTTCGATGCCGCGCAGGAGTGCGGCGCTCCCATGGTGAGCATTCCCGGTGGCGAGCCGCTGCTGCACCCCGACATCGCCGAGATCGTGCGTGGCCTGGTCGCGCGCCGCAAGTACATCTATCTGTGCACCAACGCGCTCCTGCTGAAGGAGAAGCTGGAAGAGGGCCTGTTCAAGCCGAGCAAGTACCTCACCTTCAGCGTGCACATGGACGGTCAGGAAGAGAACCATGACTTCGCCGTGTGCCGAGAGGGCACCTTCCAGAAGGCCGTCGAAGGCATTCGACTGGCGGTGAAGATGGGCTTCCGCGTGACCACCAACACCACGCTGTTCCAGGGCGCGGATCCGAACTCGGTGCGCGCATTCTTCGACGAGATGATGGAGCTCGGCGTCGAGGGCATGATGGTGAGCCCGGGATACGCCTACGACAAGGCGCCCGATCAGACCGGCTTCCTGCAGCGCAAGGGCACCAACGAGCTGTTCGAGATGATCCTGTCGAACCGCAAGAAGGGCTGGCGCTTCAACCAGAGCCCGCTGTTCCTGGAGTACCTGATGGGCAAGCGCGAGTACGACTGCACCCCATGGGGCATGCCGTGCTTCAACGTGTTCGGTTGGCAGAAGCCCTGCTACCTGCTGCAGGAGGGATACGCCGACACCTATCAGGAGCTGCTGGCCGAGGTGGACTGGTCCAACTACGGCCACGCCAGCGAGAACCCCAAGTGCGCCAACTGCATGGTGCACTCCGGCTACGAGGCCACCGCGGTCGATCAGACCTTCAGCGGCTTCGGCGGCATCTGGGCCAACGTGAAGGCGATCCTGTTCAGCACCTACGCGAATCCGACCGCGGCCAAGCGACTGGAGACGGAGAAGGGCAAGCCACACGGCCCGCTGGCACACCTGGTGCAGCTTGGGCTGGCCAAGGATCTGGGCGAGAAGACGGCCGCGTGAACAACCTGTCTGAAGCGTCGCGGCGCCTCGAGCCGCGTGCATCCTTCGGACATGCCATTCGATCGCGGAACCGTTTCGTACCGTCGCTTCTCGCTGGAAGGCTGGAAGAGCGCGCCGTCACCTGAACTGCTGGAGTCGCTCTCGAAGTCCTCGCTGGTGGACGAAGGCGAAGGTTCGGGCGCAGGCTGGACGGCCGGCGAGCACCTGTTCGACGCCGCCTTCGAGCCAGATCGCAACATCTTCGGCGATGACCTGCTGGCGGCCATCCGCATCGACAGCGATCGCGTGCCGCCCGAGGTGCGTCGCGCCTACCTGCTGTCCGCGATGGCCGAGGAGATGGCGGCGGCGGACGCTGATCGCAGTTCGCGACGCCGTGCGCGCGAGACCGCGCTGCGTCGCTGCGACGCCGAGATCGCCGATGGCCGCTGGCGTCGCCGCAAGCTGGTGCCGGTGCTGGCCAACTTCGATTCGAAGGCGGCGCTGGTGCCGGCCAAGGGTGATGCGGTGACCACCGCCGTTCGCACGCTGTTGGAAGAGACGCTCGAGTGCTCGGCGACGGCGCTCACCTCCGGATCGCTGGCCGTGCGTCTGGCCGATCAACTTGGACTCGCGAAGGCTTCGGAAGATGCGGAGCCCGAGGCGTTGGGCCCGGCGCCCACCGAGTCGACCGGCAAGCCCGATCGGCCTGCGCCGCCGTGGTGCGACGAAGGACATCCGATGGATTTCCTGGGCAACGCGTTCCTGCTGTGGGCGTGGTGGCAAGCCGAGCGCGATGGCCCCGAGCCAGAGACCGGCGTGGTGATCCTTCGCAAGGCCATCGAATTCGCGTGCCCGTGGGATGCAACGGGATCGGTGGTGGTGCGTTCGGATGATCCGTCCGCGCGAAGCGAGGCGCGCTCTGCCATGCGCAGCGGCAAGTGGCCGCGCCGGGCCGGCCTGATCCTGTCGCGAGATGGCGAAGCGTGGGAGTTCTCGTTGCAGGCGGATCGCTGGGAGGTGTCGGGGTTGCGACTCGATCCGCCGGTGGGCGCACCGTCGACGAGGCGCGAGGCGATCGAGTTGCGGCTGGCTTCGATCCAATCGTTCGATCGCACGCTGATGGAGCTGTATGGCGCCTTCCTGCAGGAGCGGCTCGGTCGCGGCTGGAGCGGCGTGCGCGCGCAGGTCTCTCGCTGGATGCTGGAGAGTGCGCCGCGCGTGACGAAGGTCGCGGCGTTGGCCGACTGAGTCTCAGGCCAGCGTCGCGAAATCGGCGGGGTACGGTGCGTCATGGCGCCCGGCGGCTGCGTCGCAGGATCGCACGGCCGCGATGAACGCCTGCACCAGCCCCAGGTCCTTGGTGCCTCGCGCATGCTCCACGCCGCTCGAAACATCCACCGCCCAAGGGTGGGCGGCGTTGATGGCGGTGGCCACGTTCGCGGGGTTCAACCCACCCGCCAAGATGCAGGGCAGATGGCGCGGGGTGTTCTGGGCCTTCGTCCAGTCCCATGCGGCGCCCGATCCGGCCTGCGGGGCGTCGAGCAGCAGGGCGGTGGCGGAGGATGGCCAGGCCTCCGGTGCCGACAGGGCGGCGGCGTTGAACGCCACGATGCACGGGCGCCCGGGATCGCCGATTGGGTCGTGGATCTGCACCGGACCGGGCCACGATCGCAGCAGATCCATGCAATCTTGATCGCTGCCTCGGAGCACCAGGACCGCCTGCTTGCCGCACGCATCGGCGATGGCGACCGCCTCGGAGGGATGCACGCGGCGGGGGGAGCCGGCGGCCACCACCACGCCCACGGCGTCGGCGCCAAGATCAAGGATGGCGCGCGCTTCCGAGGCGTTCCGGGCGCCACAGATCTTGATAAGCGTGCGCGCAGATTTCTCAGAAGCGGTCATTCGCCCTAGACTATCTGCCCTACAGGAGCAACACCGATGACCCTCGCAGCAGCACCAGCACCGACGTTCGACAAGGGCCTTGCCAACACCATCGCCGCCGAGACGCAGATGAGCTTCATCGATGGCGGCAAGGGTGTGCTGGAGTATGTCGGCATCGACATCGACTCGCTGGCGCGCAACAGCACCTTCGAGGAGACCGTGTACCTGCTGTGGAACCGTCGTCTGCCCAACCGCACCGAGCTGGCTGCGTTCACGCAGTCGCTGCGCGACGAGTACGAACTGCCCGAAGGAATCCTGGACCTCGTGCGCACCATGCCGCGCGAAGCCACCCCCATGCACGCGCTTCGCACGCTGGTGAGCGCGCTGTCGCTCTACGACGCCGAGGCCGATGCCGAGGGCGAGGAAGCGAACGAGCGCAAGGCCATTCGCATGCTCGCGAAGACGCCCGCCCTGATCGCCGCCTTCGATCGCCATCGCAAGGGCAAGCCGTTCGTGGCGCCGGACGCGAAGTTGTCGATGGCTGCCAACTTCCTGTGGATGCTGAATGGCGCGAAGCCGACCGATGCGGTGGCGAAGGCGCTGGATGTGTGCCTGATCCTGCACGCCGACCATGGCCTGAACGCCAGCACCTTCGCGGCGCGCGTGACCATCGCCACGCTGAGCGACCTGTACTCCGCCATGGTCACGGCCATCGGCACCCTGAAGGGTCCGCTGCACGGCGGCGCCAACGAGGAAGTGATGATCATGCTGCGCGAGATCGGCGCGATCGACCGCGTGGAGAGCTACGTGATGGATCGTCTGGCCCGCAAGGATCGCATCATGGGATTCGGTCACCGCGTGTACAAGGCGATCGATCCGCGCGCGACCTACCTGAAGACCTTCTCCAAGCAGGTGGCCACCGACACGGGCAATCTGGGCCTGTACGAGATGAGCCGCCGCATCGAGGAGATCATGGCGCGTGAAGTGGCGGCCAAGGGCATCTACCCCAACGTGGACTTCTACTCGGCCACCACGTACCACTCCATCGGCATCGATCTGGACCTGTTCACCTGCATGTTCGCCATGAGCCGCATCGCCGGCTGGGCGGGTCACTGCATCGAGCAGCTGGATGGCAACCGTCTCATCCGTCCGGCGGCTGCGTACGTGGGCCCGCACGGGCAACCCTACGTGGCCATCGAAGATCGCTGAGCCGACCGTCAGAACGTGAGGATGTCGCCCTGCTTCAGGCAGGCGATGTCGGTGCAGGCTGGATCGAATGAATCCGGCATGTGCATCAGCCGCATGCGTGATCGCACGTGCGCCGGCAGCGCGTTGAGCGGCTCGATCGGTGTGTGTGTGGGGGGCGGGCTGGTTTCGTGAATGATCGTCTTCGCGTCGTGCTCCAGCCACGCGATCAGTTGCGGATCGAACGGGGTGTCGGAGCTCCAGGCGAGCGTGCCGGATTTGGCGCGAAACCGGAGCGCAACGGTCGGCACGGAATGTCCGGTGGGTCTGCACGAAACATGCAGCCCCGCGATCGTGGCCTCTTGCGCCGGATCCAGCGTGTGCACGTCGAAGTAGTCGCGCAGGGTCGCCTTGCCTCCCTGATCCATGGCCGGCGCCAGGCGTTCCCACAGGCGATCGGCGACGGGTGTCCAGCAGTGCAGTCTGGGAAGCGGCGTGCCGTCCTGTCGATGCGCGAGCCACCGCGTGAATCCGATGCTCTCGAGGCCGTTGCAATGGTCGCCGTGCAGATGCGTGATGATGATGTCGTGAATGGTGTGCGCATCCACGTTCCACCCGCTCGAGGCCCGCGCATCCCGAAGGGCATGATTGATCGAGTCGGGGCAGTCGATCAGCACGTGGCCGCGCGCAGCCTCCACCACGGCACTGCTTCCGTATCGCTCGGTGCTGAAGGCGTCTCCGGTACCGATGATGAGCATCCGCATCGCGGGGAATCCTACCAATGACATTGCGCATCACCGCATCGGGCGGATACTTTCGGTCGATGCGCTCCCGTCGGCTGGCGATGATCTCACTTGCCGTGTGGCTTGACGCCGCGGCGGTCGCGCAGAACGCGGCGGTGCTTGCTGAAAATCTGCAGCGCCAGCTGAATGTCGAGGACACGCAGTATCGTTCGGCGTTCTTCGAGAACACGCCGATCGCCGAGCGTGCGCTGGTCGATGTGGGTGGCACCGCGCGATTCGGGTTCAGCATCATCGACAACGCCAAGAGCCAGGAGCAGCTCGATTACACCTACGACGTGCGGCTGTTCTGCCGCGCCGAACTGGATGGCGGCATCCGTTTCTTCGGGCGCCTGCGCTTTCTCTACGACAACTGGGAGTACACCGGCACGCTTGGGCTGGGCCCCGATCCGCGCGAGGATGGCTGGCAGTGGCCGATCGGCGAGATCTACTGGGGCGAATTCGATCTCGCCGGCTACACGGAATCGCGCTCCGGGCGGCGCTGGGCTGACTTCAACCTGATCCTGCGCGGCGGACGCAACTACCTCATCTGGGCGCAGGGCCTGGTGCTCAGCAACTACGTGTACGCCTTCCAGGCGGATCTGAAGCTGGGCGATCTGCTGGTGACGGGACTGGTGGCGCAGTCGGCGGGCTATGACACGGTCGATTGGGACACCTCGCGCCCCGGCTTCGACACGGACACCAGCCGCCTGTTCTCGGGAGCGAAGCTGGAGTGGCAGGGCATCGCCGGCCATCGACCGTACGTGTACTACCTGTGGCAGAACGACCTCAACGGGGGCCAGCAGGATTCGCTCCCGCAGGTGTTGCCCACGATTCCCACCACATTCCGTTACAACAGCGGCTACGTCGGTGCGGGCTCCTCCGGCAGCATCGGTCCCTCCATGGTGTACCGATCCGAACTCGCATGGGAATATGGCACCACCCTGAGCAATCCTGCCGACTACACGATTCCGCCTCCGTTCGCGGTGCCGCAGGTGAACGATTCCATCAGTGCAGGCGCGGCCGTGGTGGGACTGACATGGCTGGCGCGCGACGAAGGCGACACGCGTCTGGACCTTCAGGCACTGGTCGGTTCGGGTTCGAAGTACCGTGCAGACAGCGGAACCACCTTCGGCGGCATTGCGCCGGGCAAGACGGACACCAGCTTCAATTCGTTGGGGTACATCAACACCGGACTGGCACTCGCTCCGGAGCCGGCGAACCTGTTCTGCCCATCGCTCGGTGGCAGTTCAAACCTGCTGCCCACGGTGGAGGGACTCAGTGAACTGCGTCTGGGTGTCTCCGGCTATCTGTTCATGAAGGTGGACAACGAGGCACCGCTGAGCGTGTACACCGTTCCGGGCGGCAGCAATCTGGTGGGCGGTGAGGTGGACTGCACGCTCGACTGGCGATTCTCCAGCGACCTGAACTTCAACATTCGCTACGGCATCTTCCTGCCGAACTCCGGTGTGTTCCCGGCGGATCAGGGGGGTGCGCGCGACTTCTTCTACTCCGGGGTGACCTATGCGTTCTGATGCACGATGCGTCGCGACGCTGCTGATGGCGCTGCTTTCGATGGTCGCATCGGGTTGTCAGCCCTATCTCATGCCGTCGTCGGCGGTCGATGCCTATCCGAAGGCGGATCAGGAGCTCGACTTCCTGGCCGAGGTCGAGAAGATGAACGCCATCACCAACAACGATGCGGTGCATGCGTTCCTGCTGCTGCAGGACGGTGCCGATGCACAGCCCGACTATGCGTCGCGCCGTGCGGAGGCGATCCGGCGGGGATGGATGGATCGCGGTGCAAGCACGAATGCCAACGAGGCTGCGCGGGTCGGGTGGATGGCGACCGCGGGCTGCATGGTGATGCAGATCAAGGGCGGCGTCTCGATGCACCTGTTCGGGCCGGTGCCACGCTACGCGGTTCGCGAGCTGATCTTCATGGAGATCCTGCCGCTGCGCACGGAGAACCAGGTGTTGTCCGGAAGCGAATTCGTCGACTACCTGAATCGGCTCGATCGCATCAGCGGTCGTGGGCGGCGAGCCAGTGCCGCGAGCCCGTTGGGGACACCAGCCGGCGAGAGCGCTGCCTCGCCGGGGAACGAGGCGGCGATCCAGGAGGGGCCGCTGCCTGAACAGGGGCCGCTCGAGGCTCCGGCTGTCCCGCCAGACTCGAGCGCTGCGCCCGGGCCAGTTTCGCCGCAGTCATCGCAGCCCGTGCCGCCAGCCGCCGAACGGGCGTCCAAGGAGCCCGTGACACCTTCGCCCGCCCATCCAGTGCCGAAGGAACCGCCTGCATTCGGTGGGGCGCCGCGCTGACGGGACAGGTTCGCGACCCGGTTTGGTCTGATATTCGAAGATTTTTCTTGTGTTGCACCGAGTGGAACCAATTCTGACGCTTGTTTGCGGTACCAATGGTGCCGTGGAGAGGGTCCGCATGCAGCTCCAGATGAAGATCATCGCCGCGCTCGCATTCCTGCTTGGGTCGCTGTGCATTTCGCCCGTGGTGCTGGCACAGGATGCGGCCCCTGCCGAAACCAAGTCGACCGATGCGCCGCTGCAGGCGATCTTCATGGAGGTGCAGGGCAAGGTCCGGTGGCGTGCAGGTGAGCAGTCGCCCTGGAAGGAAGCGGCGGTGAACGACCTCGTTGATGCCGGAGCCGAGATCCGCACGGGGCTGAAGAGTCGCGCGGCCCTGCGGGTTGGCAAGAATGCCACGGTGCTGGTCGATGCCGGCACGTCCTTCCAGTTGCCGCAGATCGTGCAGGACGGTGAAACGCTGCGCACGCTCGCCTCGGTGAAGACCGGCCGCGTCGACTTCAAGGTGGACAAGGTGGGCTTCTCGAACGACTTCAAGGTGATCACGCCGCAGACGACGCTGTCGGTGCGCGGCACGGGATTCGGCGTCAACAGCGGTCCGCTGAACGGCGTCGAGGTGACCGGTGCGCGAACCAACACGATCAACGCCATCGAGATCCGTTACGTCGCGTCCAATCTCGCCTACTTCATGTCCGGCGAGTCGAAGACCAGTTCCGGGCAGAAGGATCCGGTGCAGAACGCCTGGATCAGCACGGTGGGCCCGCCGCCCGTGGTTGGAACGCTCGTCGGCAACGATCAGCTTGTGCAGGCTGCGTCGCAGGGACAATCCGGCAACAGTCCCACCAACCCGCAGGCGGTGCAGCAGCAGGCCGCTGCCGAAACCAACGCTGAAAGCCTGATCGAATCGCCCATCCCGCCGCTTCTCACCTCGCAGGATGCCGCTGCGGAAGATGTTCGCGTGGCGGCGACCGCGCTGCAAGGCGACGGAGATGCACTGGTCAGTGCCGCAAGCGGCGTCCTGGCGGCGGCGAACGAGCGCAACACGCGGATTGGCGACGTGACGCGCAACCGTGACGCATTGGTCAGCGCCTGGTCGGGTGGACGGTCGTCCGCTTCGTCCCAGCTGCAGGCGTTCACCACCGGTGCCGACACGGATGTGCGTCAGATGCAGTCGCTTCGATCCGACCTCGGGGTGGCTCTGGGCTCGGAGCGCGACACGCATGCGGATGTCAACGCGCTGCTTGATCAGATGGGTGCGCTTGATGACCGATGGAACGATGGCGCGAAAGGATTGTCGCGACAGGCCGAAAGCGTGGTTTCAGCCATCAAGGGCCTGCATGACGCGGTGCAGGACGCGTACGGTCTGGCCGTGCCCGCGGACAGCGCCTACGGCACGGTTCGAGACGCGGCAAATCTCGCGGAATCCCGATCGGATGCGGCGTCCGCAGCGCTGGCGTCGCTTCGGGGCGAGGTGCGCGACTTCAAGGCCGAGGTGGAGCGATTGGCCGCGACCGGAAAGTACGGCGATGCGGCCGTCTATCAGCTGCGGCAGTCCGTGGCCACGCTCGAGCGTGCGGAGTCGCGCGTGCAAGACGCATTGACCGCCGTCGCGTCGGGCAAGCGCAGCCTCGCCGATGCGCGCGCGGTTGGCGATCGATCCTCGATGGCGATGGCTGTCTCGGCTCGCGACCAGAGCGTTGCCATCTCGGATGCGGCAGCCGCCTTGCGTCGCGCCGTCGCGGACAACGCCAGGGAGATCGAGCGCGTCCGGTTTGACGGTTACTTCGCCACTGCATCCAACGCCGTGACCACCTTTCAGGATGTCGGGGATGCGGCCGTGGCCGCCAGCGAACGCGCCACCATGCTTTCCAGCGACATCCGTGATCGAAATGACACGGGGCCGTCGAACGCACGACTGAACCAGGTTCGCGGCCTGACGACATCGCTCGAGCAGTACTGGGACTCGGGAAACGGGCAGTCGCGCAGGGATCAGATGGAGGGTTGGCTCGGCGAGAGCGCCGCGGACCGTGCGGCGATTCAGGAATCGCTCTCGCTCCTCACGCAGACCATCGACGGCGGGGCGACTTCGGACCCGGTGCAGTTCATCCTCAATTCAGACATGCGGCCCCTTGACGCGAAGTGGTCGGAGGGCGGAGAGGCGCTCGCCGGCGTTCAGGGGATCGATGCGGGTGTGCAGAGTCGCAACACGCTCGTGCAGGCCGCGGCGGATGACGCCAAGGGTGCCTATCACGAAGCGGTGACTGCTGCGCTCGCGGCCAGCG
Organism: uncultured bacterium; assembly: GCA_903867275.1. GTDB lineage: Bacteria > Planctomycetota > Phycisphaerae > Phycisphaerales > SM1A02 > SYAC01. The sequence goes on from CAIPQY010000196.1 coordinate 13,057, forward strand.
AAACCGCGGGCAGCGCCTCGGCGCGCCTGCAGCAGTTGAAGACCGACGTGAAGCGATACCACGCGGAGCACACCCGTCTGGTGCAGGCCGGTCGTGGCGGCTCGGGCGTTGCGGAACGTCTGCTTCAGGTCGCGGCTGAGCTGGAGGCCAA
>CAIPQY010000197.1 GCA_903867275.1 uncultured bacterium
CGGTAGTCCTCCTTGCGCAGCATGTTGCGACGCAGGCGCTGACTGTCGATGCCGCCCTTGGCGCACAGGATGCGCTGCACCAGCTGCTGCCGGCCCATTTCCAGGCTGAACATGGCCACGGGCTGCCCCGTGGACGCAACGTTCTCCATCATGTTCAGCGCCAGCGCGGTCTTGCCCATGCTGGGACGCGCGGCCAGGATCACCATCTCGCCCTTCTGCAGGCCGCTGGTCATCTCGTCGAACTCGGCGAAGCCGGCGGGCAGGCCCGTGAACGGCTTGCCCTCGCTGGCATCGATCACCTTCAGCGTGTGGTCGAGCAGTTCCTTCAGGCTGGCGAAGCGCGCGCCATCGCGTCGCTGCGCGATGGCGAAGATGCGCTGCTCGGCCCCCTCGAGCACCTGCTGCGGTTCGTCACCCGAACCCTGCGCGTCGGCCAGGATCTCGCCCGCGGCGCGAATGAGCTCGCGCATCGTCGACTTGTCGCGCACGATGCGCGCGTACTCCTGCGCGTGCGCGGCGGTGGGCGAACTCTCCGCGAGCTCCACCAGATAGTTGGTGCCGCCCACATCCTCGAGCAGACCCTTGTCGGTCAGGTGATTGTTCAACTGCACCACGTCGAGCGTGGCGGTGCGATCCCAGATCTGCACCATGGCGTCGAAGATGGCGCCGTGCGCGGGCCGGTGGAAATCGGCGCCGTTGGGAATGCTCTGGATGACGTCGCCGATCACGCGCGGATCGATCAGGATGGCGCCCAGCAGGCTCATCTCCGCCTCGATCGAATGGGGCGGCGCCGCGTCCAGCAGGCGCTTGGTGTCACGGGCGTCGATGCGGGAACGGTCCCGCGAGGCGGGACGACCCGATGGCTTGGCGGGATCCATGTCGGTGACCGCGCTCAGCGGCTCGCGGCAGAAGCCATGCCGGACTCGGCACCGATCAGATCGCCCTGCTCGCGCATCAGGCGACCCGGCTTGAAGCGCACGGTCTGCTTGGCGGGCACATGCACGGCCTCGAGCGTCTTGGGGTTCTGGGCGCTGCGGGCGGCGCGCTGACGCACCTCGAACACGCCGAAGTCGCGGAACTCGAGACGGTTGCCCTGCCCCAGCTCCTCCACCACCGCATCCAGGAAGCTCTGCACCACCGTCTTCACGTCGTTGCGCTGCAGGCCGGTCTTCTGGGCGATGCGTTCAACGAGTTCCTTCTTGGTGACGGTGTTCATCGTGCTTCTCCAGATGGGGCGCTTCGAAATGTCGTAACCGCGACGGCGACTTGACTTGCGTCAGTATGGTCGGGGAAGGCCCCGTCAGTCAAGCAGCGGTTTCATCCACCGAGAATCCCCGTTTCGCGTGACCGCATCCTGTGGATGGCCGCGGTGGTGCTGACGCCGGGAATGTGACCCAGCAGCCGCAGCTCGACGCCGAGTTCCTGCAGCAGCGGGAACTCCGTCACGTCCTCGGGGCGCGCATAGTCGCCGCCCTTCACGTAGATGGTCGGATGGGTCGCACGGATCACCTCGTGCGCCGTGCGCTCCTCGAACCAGGTGACCAGATCCACGCACTCGAGCGCAGCCATCACCTCCATGCGCTGTTCCAGCGGGAACACGGGACGATCGTCACCCTTCAGGCAGCGCACCGATTCGTCGCTGTTCAGCGCCACCACCAGCACGTCGCCCTGCTCGCGCGCCTGACGCAGGCTGGTCACGTGACCCGCGTGCAGCACGTCGAAGCAGCCATTGGTGAGCACGATGCGCTGACCTGCGGCGCGACGCGCCTCCAGTTCCACCTGCAGCGAGGCGCGATCGCGGATCTTGCCGGCCATGTGGCCCGCCTGCGCCAGCACCTGACGGCGCACCTGCGCGAAGGGAATCGGCTGCGCACCGAACACCTCCACCTCCAGACCTGCGGCCACGTTGGCGAAGGCCACCGCCTCGGGCCACGGGAAATGGTTCGCCAGCGCGGCGGCCAGCGCCGCAAGCACCATGTCGCCGGCACCCGTCACGTCGTACACGCGGCGCGCCACGGTGGGCACGTGCACGGGCTCCATGCCCGCGCGTTCCAGATAGGAACCATGGCGGTCCAGCGTGAGCACCACGGTGTCCAGCTTGAAGCGCTCGCGAAGCGATCGCGCCAGCGTGCGCATCTCGGCGTGGTCGACATCGGGCAGCGACTTGCGGCCCGACGCCAGCGCGGCCTCGGTGCGGTTGGGCGTGATGGTGGTGGCGCCGGTGTAACGCGTGTAGTCGGTGATCGCCGCCGGGTCGACCAGCACGGGCTTGCCCAGCTTGCGTCCGATGGCGATCACGCCCTGGCACAGCGATGGCGTGCACACGCCCTTGGCGTAGTCCTCGATGCAGATCACCTGCGTGGTCGCGGCGGCGCGCTCGATCGCCTGCAGCAGGCGCGCTTCCACCGCCGCGTCGATCGGATCGCGGCTCTCCACGTCCACGCGGAACATCTTCTGCGGATGGCGATGCTGCGCCAGACCCACGATGCTGCGCTTCACGGTGGTGGGACGCGAGGCATCCTCGATGAGACCGGACGCATCGCAGCCGCCTTCATGGAGCAGCGATCGAAGCGTGGCGCCCTCGGCATCCGCGCCCGTGATGCCGAAGCACTTCACGCGACCACCCAGCGCGGCCGCGCACAGGGCCACGTTGCTCGAACCACCCGCGGTCTGCTGCAGATCCTGGGCGCCGCGACTCAGCAGCACCGGCACGGGCGCGTCGGGGCTCAGCCGGTCCGCGGATCCATGCTGCGCCTGATCCAGCATGAAGTCGCCGACCAGCAGCAGGTCGAAGGGCTTCCAACCCGCCAGCAACGGCACCAGGGCTTCGGCGTTTCCGCTCATCGGACCAGTCTAGCGCCGAAGACGCGCATCCCCCGCATCGAGCGCGCCACGCACGGCATCGCGCAGGGCCTCGCCGCCTTGCAGGCATGTCAGCGTCAGGTCGGGACGCACCACCGGCAGGTGGCCCGCGGGCAGCAGATCGCGCACCTTCACCCAGTCCTTCGGGGTGCACAGCACCGCTTCGGCGCCCGCCTTCGATGCTTGCTCGAGCAACGACTGCACGCCGGCGCGGCCGTAGGCATGATGATCTCGCAGCGCGGGCGTGTGCACCACCTCCGCGCCACTCTGGCGCACCTGTGCGTGCAGCGCCTGCGGGTTTCCAACGCCGGCCCACACGGCCAATCGGCGTCCGTGGAGCCATGCCACCGGTTCCGCGCGCTCCAAGCCGCCGGACTGCATGCGCACGCCCGTCCAGGCATGACTGGTCCACGCGATGGGCGCGCGGCCATGCAGCGACTCGATCCGTCTTGCCAGCGTTTCATCCACGCGCGTGGCTCGCGTCACCACCACGGCGCTGGCGCGACGCAGATTCGACGCCGGCTCGCGAAGCCAGCCCATCGGCAGCAGCGCGCCGTCCAGCCCGGGCCGCGTGGCATCCACCAGCACCAGATCCAGGTCGCGTGCCACTGCGCGGTGCTGGAACCCGTCGTCAAGCACCAACGCGTCGATCGTCTGCACGACCTGCAGCAGCGCCTTGATCGCGGCGACCCGATCGGCACCGACGGCGATCGGCAGGCCGGGCATGGCGTCGCGATGCTCGAGCACTTCATCCGACATCATGCCGCCGCGATGACCGCGCGTGGCGATGGCGGGCGATCGCCCCATGCCACGGAGCGTTTCGACCACCCAGCGCACCATGGGCGATTTGCCCGTGCCACCGGCGGTGATGTTGCCGACCGACAGCACCGGCATCGGCGCGCGCCAGCCATCCACGCGATCCAGACGCGCGTTGCGCAGCCGAACCGCGGCGCCGTACACCAGCGAAGCGGGCCATGCGAGCGGCGCCAGCACTGCAGGCAGCGGACCACTCATGCGGGCCACGCCTCCAGCGCCTGACGCAGGCGCCTCCAGGGAAGGCCCCCCACCGTGTCCGGGTCGCCCTCGCAATGCACCGTCCAGCCTGCGCGCCGGCGCTCCTCGATGTCGTAGGCGCCGGCCTTGCCTTCCCACAGGCCGCTCGCGATGTAGTGCTGCATGTCCGCGGCCGACACGCGCTCGAGTCGCACGGTCGCTTCATCCACGAATGTCTGCAACGCACCATGGCGCATGATCGCCACGCCCGTCACCACGGCATGCGCACCATCCATCATCCGCATCAGGATCGTCCGCGCTTCATCCGGATCCGACGCCTTGCCCACCGATTCGCCCTGGTGATGACAGATGGTGTCGGCCGCCACCACGAAGGCGTCGCTACAACGGTCGGCATGCGCGGCCGCCACGGCCTGCGCCTTGGCCACGGCCAGTGCGCGCGCCACCTCGCGCGGATCTCCCTGCGGCGGTGTCGCCGCATCATCCACGGCGGCCTCGATGCTCTCGAAGTGCACGCCCTCGCGGCGCAGGATCTCCATGCGACGCGGCGAACGGCTGGCAAGCACGATGCGAATCGCCTGATTCACCAGCGCGGGCCCCGCAGCAGTTCCACATCAAGCCGACGCTCCACCGCGTCCACGGGAATCAACTCCATGCGCTGCACCATGCGCGCGTCGCGATAGGCATGCGGATCGCTGGGCGCCACGCCTGGCGGCGCCACCACACTCTCCGCGCGCCGATACGGACCCACCGCCGCCGGATCCGTCGCGCCGTAGATGCCGACCAGCGGACGCCCAAGCGCCGCCGCGGCATGCACCGCCGCCGAATCGTTGGCCACCACGGCCTCCGCGCCAGCGAGCGCCGCAAACCACTCGCCAAGCGGCAGTGCGCCGCACAGGTCGATCGCCCCGTTCCGTGGCATGCACGCGCGAACCTGCTCGCGTTCGCTTGGTGCACCCAGCATCAACACCGTCTCGCCGCGCGCCACCAGACGCTCCGCCAGCGCGCGCCATCGCGCCGCAGGCCATCGCTTGGAAGACCAGCGACTGGTCGGCGCCAACGCCACATATCGATCACCGATGCCCATGGCGCCGCGTCGATCCCGCCACGCCTGCATCGCGCTCGCCTGCACATGCATGCGCGGATCGCGCACCGGAGGAATGCCCGCATCCTCGAGCAGTGCCAGCATCACTTCCGTCGCATCCGGCCCACCACGTCGCGCATGGCGCTCGTTCGCGGCCAGCCACGACCACTCCTTCGCGTCCGTCCATCCCACACGACGCGCAGCTCCGGTGAAGCGCATGAACAGTCCGCTTCGCAGCAGCCCCTGGGCGTCCACCACCAGGTCGTAGTGGGCGGCGCGCAGCGTGCCACGAAACCTGTGCACCTGCGAAAGAACGCCGGGCATCCACCAACGCTTCCACGCCCGGCGCGGAAATGCCACGACCCGTTCCACCGCCGGATGGCCTTGCACCGCCGCCTCGAAGTCGTCCTGCACCAGCCAGTCGATCTTGGCTGCCGGAAACGCGGCCCGCAGGCTGGCCAGAATCGGCATGGAGCGACAGACATCGCCCAA
>CAIPQY010000198.1 GCA_903867275.1 uncultured bacterium
CCTGGGAAGCCGCTTGTCGGCTCAAAGTCCTGATTTATCATCCGTCTCCTCTTGAGCCAACGTGAGTGTACCATGCACATGGCTGCGGCCGCGCCTGCGCCTGTGGCGGCAGCCCCGGCCGCAGCGCCTGCCGCGGCACCGGCCGCCGCGGATTCCACCGCCGGCCTGCTGAAGATCGAAAGCCCCATGGTGGGCACCTTCTACGCCTCACCTTCGCCCGACAAGCCGGCGTTCATCACCGCCGGCGCGAGCGTGGGCCCCGGCACCGTGGTCTGCCTGGTGGAGGCCATGAAGATCTTCAACGAGATCAACGCCGGTGTGAGCGGCACCGTGGAACGCATCCTTGTGAAGAGCGGCGACCCGGTCGAATTCGGCCAGGTGCTCTTCCTCGTGAAGCCCTCCTGAACGGAAGCCCATCATGTTCAAGCGCATCCTGATCGCCAACCGAGGCGAGATCGCCCTTCGCGTGATCCGCGCCTGTCGTTCGCTGGGCGTGAGCCCCGTGTGCGTGTACAGCCTGGCCGACAAGAACGGTCCGTGGATCGAGCAGGCCGACGAGAGCGTGTGCATCGGCCCGCCGGCATCCAAGGACAGCTACCTGCGCATCGAGCGCCTGATCGCGGCAGCCGAGATCACCGGCGCCGACGCGATCCATCCCGGCTACGGCTTCCTGAGCGAGAACGCGCACTTCGCCGAGGTGTGCCGCGACTGCAACATCACCTTCATCGGACCCAGCCCCGAGGCCATGAGCCAGCTCGGCGACAAGGTGAACTGCAAGCGCCTGGCGCGGCAGACCGGCACGCCGGTGTTCCCGGGCACCGAGGGCGGCATCGAGGACATCGACGAGGCCGTGAAGGTGGCCAAGGAGATCGGCTTCCCCGTGATCGTGAAGGCGGCGGCCGGTGGCGGTGGCCGCGGCATGCGCGTGGCGCGTGACGAGGCGGAACTGCGCGACGGCGTGGGCAAGGCCCAGCAGGAGGCGCTGGCCGCCTTCGGCAACGGCACCGTGTACGTGGAGAAGTACCTCGAGAACGCCCGTCACTTCGAGGTGCAGACCCTCGGTGACAACCACGGCAACGCCGTGCACCTGTACGAGCGCGACTGCAGCAGCCAGCGCCGCCACCAGAAGCTGGTGGAGGAGGCCCCGAGCCCCGGCGTGGATCCGAAGAAGCGCGACAAGGTGTGCGAGAGCGCGGCCTCGCTGATCCAGAAGGCGAAGTACTGCGGCGCCGCCACGGTGGAGTTCCTGATGGACAAGCATCAGGACTTCTACATGCTGGAGGTGAACACGCGCGTGCAGGTGGAGCACCCGGTGACCGAGATGATCACCGGCGTGGACATCGTGCAGACGCAGATCCGCGTGGCCGCCGGCGAGAAGCTGCCCTTCGCGCAGAAGGACATCCGCGTGAACGGTCACGCCATCGAGGTGCGCATCAATGCCGAGGACCCGGACCGTGGCTTCATGCCGCAGGCCGGTCTCATCGAGCAGTTCGCGGCGCCGGGCGGCCCGGGCGTGCGCCTGGATTCGCATGCGCGCGCGGGTTACCGCATTCCCTCGAACTACGACAGCATGATCGGCAAGCTGATCGTGCACGGCCATGACCGCGACGCCGCCATCGTGCGGATGCGCCAGGCGCTGAAGGAGTTCCAGATCGGCCCCATGCGCACCACGATTCCGCTGCACCAGCGCATCATGGAGCGCCCGGAGTTCACCTCGGCAAAGTTCGACATCCACTGGGTGGAGCGCTGGCTGAAGGGCGAAGCGAAGGCCTGATCCACAGGCGCACGAAATGAAAGGGGCACGCGCGCTTTCGGCGTGCGTGCCCCTTGTTCGTTGCGTCTCGGGATCTCAGCGGCTGGGCGCGCCGGCTTCCACCGTGAGGTTGGCGGTGCCCACCACGCGGCCTTCGCCGATGCTCTTGTTGGGGTCGCGCAGCACCACCATCTTGATGATGACGCCGTTGGGGATGCGGTACATGATGTGCAGCTCGCCGCTGTTCGCGGCGCGGCGGAAGCGGTTGATCGTGAAGCCCTCTTCGGGCGGTTCGAGATAGATCTCGTACTCGTTCTTCACGTCGTCCTTCCACAGGTAGCCGCAGGGGGCGTAGATGTTGTTCTTGTCGTCCACCAGCACGGGCTCGCCGTTCATGCCCACCTTCTCGGCGTCCTTGCGCGTGCGGTTCACGTTGAACAGGTCGACTGCCGTGTCGCGGCTGCACTTCAGCATGACCATGCGCTGGCCATTGGGCTCGAAGAATCCGCGCACGTCGCCCTTGGCGTTCTGGCCGCGGGTGATGTGCGTGGCCGCGCCGCCCGTGAGCTTGCCGTTGTCCTCGGTCAGGCTGCCGGGCATGCCGTTGCGGTCCACCATGGCGCCCTGCAGGCCCGTGTCCAGGCGCAGTTCGGATGCCGGCACCACGGGGGTGTCGGCGTCGGCGGCGATCTGCACCTGCTTGCCGCCGCTCGACACGGCGCGCGCCATCTCGGCGGCGTCGGTCTTGGGGGTGGGCAGCTGGATGCGAAGGCCCTTGATCTGCAGGAACAGCGGGCCGTCCTTCGAGCGCTTCAGGCCCGTGGCGGGGAACAGCAGGCAGGCCAGGCTTTCCTCGCTGCTGGGCGTGCTGCCGAGGTACGAGCCGTCGCCGCTGAAGCGGTAGCGCACCAGCGAATCGCCCGCACTCTGTTCGGCCTGCGCGAATTCCGCGGGGAACACGCTGCTGCCGGTGCCGCCGTCGATCAGGCGTGCCTGCGAGGCGCTCATGGTGAAGCCTGCACCCTTGTCGTAGCTGGGGCGCTTCAGGCTGACCAGCACCGCGTAGGCGCCGCTGCCGCCAGACTTCAGCGCGAAGGAGGGGTCGTAGTGCGCGCTGACGATGCTCACGCCGTTCGATGGCGTGGAGAGTCGGCCCTTGCCGCCTTCGATGCTGTCACGCAGCAGGCTGCCACCATCGGCGGCGATGTCGGGGCGCCAGCGTGCAAGCGATGCGTTGCCGACGATGGGTGCAAGCGAAGCATCGGAGAGCCATCCGTAGAAGCCTGCGGCGGCATTCATCATCAGCGTTGCGGGCGCGCCCGATTCGCTCTGCTTCGGTGCATCGGATCCCGGATCGCGAATCCAACCCTGATACCCCAGCAGCTCGCGCGTGCTGGCGATGTGACCGATCGAGATCAGCACAAGGCCCATGGTGAGCACGCCGCTGCACAGGCCAAGCAACGAACCCACGCTCCAGTCGAGCATGCGCGAAACCTTGGGGCGGAACGGACACGCGGCATCCACGATCAGGCGGCAGATGAGCAGCAGCAGCACGAACATGCCGCCCAGTGTCACGCCCCAGGCGTATTCACCGAAGCCGCCGTCGAGCATGAATCCCACGGTGACGGGTTCCCACAGCGCCACGGCGAGCGCACCGGCCACGACGACGCACAGCAGGTGCAGCAGCGCGTCGAAGACACCGGCGTTGCCCCACCAGTAGGCGATCAGCAGCACGACCAGCAGCGTGATGACGGAGAGAATCATGGATCAGGCCTTGGGCTTGGGGGGCGTGCCACCCGCGGCAGGCGGGGTGGCGGGCTTGGCGGTGGGCTTCGCGCCGGCGGCGGCCGGCTTGGCGGCGGGTGGCGTGAACACGCGCACCACCTCTTCCAGGCTGGTCACGCCTTCGCGCACGCGCATCAGCGCGGCTTCCTGCATGCCCGGAGCCTTGAACTTCAGTCGCGAGGCGTTGTAGGCGCTCTTCAGGTCGCCCTTCGCCAGGTGCTCGCGCGCCTCGGCGTCCAGGATCACCACCTCGAACACGCCGATCTGTCCACTGAAGCCGGTGCCCTTGCACAGCGGGCAATCCTCGACCTTGCTCTTGATCTGCACCTTGCCACCGGCGCGGAACAGTTCCACGGCCTTGCCCGCGGGAATGGCGAGGCGCTTGGCCTGTTCGGGCGAGGGCTGGAACGGCACGCGGCATGCAATGCACAGCTTGCGGATCATGCGCACGGCCACCACGGCGCGCAGCGGCGCGGCGGCCATCTTCACGTCGCCCACGGCACGGAACCATTCGGTGATGGCGGGCCCCACGCCGTCGACCGGAAGCGCAACATAGAAGCGCGTGTCGCTGGCGGTGGGCGAGGCGATCACCTTGCCGGTGCCGGGGTCGGTGACATCGTCCACGAACACCACATCGGGTCCGCGACGCACGATCGACTGCAGCTGCGTGTGGAACTCCACGCCACCCGAAGGGTTCCACAGCTGATGGTCCACGCCCTCGATGCGATGCATGGAGTTCTTCTCGAGCGCCTTCACCGCGGCGGTGAACGCGTCGTGGCGAGCGAGCATGGCCAAGCTGGTGGTGGTCAGGCCCTGACCAGCGGCCGCGGCCACCAGCACCACGCCGCCCGGTTCATCGTTGCTCACGATCGATTCGACCAGCTTCATCTGCGCGGGCAAAAGGCCCAGATCCTGCACGGGCTTGCCCATGCGCTTGCTCAGGTCGAAGTCCACGCGCACCTGCTGCGCCGAGCTGCTGCCGGCCACCATCAGCGACATGGTCTGCGTGGCGTCGGCGGTGTTCACCCAGCACGAACCGTTCTGTCGACGGCGGCGCTCCTTCAGGTCGAGGCCGCACAGATCCTTCAGGTTGTCGATCACCTGCATGGCCACCTCGGTGGTGGGGGCCTCGATCTTGCTGCGCACGCCATCCACGGTGATCACGGCGGCCACGCCATCGGGCTTCACCACCATGTCCATGCGCGAGGCGCCACGCTCGATCGCGGGCACCAGAAGCTTCTCGGTGGCCTGATGCACGGCCAGACCGGGATCGTTCTTGCCGGGCACGGCGCGTTCCTTCTTGGCCGAATCCTTGAAGCTGAGCTTGCTGCCGGCGAACGCCTGCGTCTTGCGGCGACTCTTGAAGAAGGCCTTCACCTTGTCGCCACCGATCACGAAGCGCAGCTTCTCGGGCACGTTGTTGTTGCGCTTGGGCCAGTACAGCAGGAAGGGCCCGGCGGTGGCCGCGATCTGCAGGGGCCAGCCGATCCAGAAGATGGGCACCAACAGGCCGAGCGCCAGGCCGAGCAGCGTGCCGCCGATCATCATGGCGTGCCACTTCTCGCTGGGCAGGCCGCAGAAGCGGATGTCCTTGGTCAGGCGCGAGGTGAGCGCGGCGCCGACCAGCGCCGGCACCAGCAGCAGCACCGGCTTCACCGGATCGATCAGGAATGCGCTCGAGACGGCTTGGGCAATGAGGATCGTCATGGTGATTCTTCGGGCCTGCAGCGCGTCAGGCGATGCCCTTGAGCTTCATCTTCAGCTCTTCGGGCTTGGGCGTGGCTTCCAGCGCCACCTTCTGGCTCACGTACTCCTGCTCGACCAGCTTCACCAGGCTGCTGGTGAAGTCGATCATGCCTTCGGAGTGGCTCTTGCGGATGATGTCCAGCAGTTCGCCTTCGCGCTCCTCCAGGATGTACTTCTGCACGCTGGGCGTGTTGAGCATGATCTCGAGGCCCGGCATGCGCGCGATGTTGGGGTGCAGCGTTGGCAGCAGCTTCTGGTAGATGATGCCGCGCAGGTTGAAGGCGAGCAGCTTGCGGATCTGGTCGCGCTCGTTCTGCGGGAAGAGTTCCAGGATGCGGCCCAGCGTCTGCCAGGCGCTGCTTGCGTGGATGGTGCCGAACACGAGGTGGCCCGTCTCGGCGGCGCGCACGGCGGCCTCGAAGGTTTCCTTGTCGCGCATTTCACCCACCAGCACGATGTCCGGGTTCTCGCGCACCAGCGCGCGCAGCGCCTCGTTGAAGTTGGCGCAGTCGATGCCGATCTCGCGCTGATTGATGGTGCACTGATCGTCGGTGAAGATGTACTCGATCGGGTCTTCCAGCGTGACGATGTGCGCCTTCTTGCGCTCGTTCACGTACTGCAGCATGGCGGCGATCGTGGTGCTCTTGCCGCTGCCGGTGACGCCGGCCAGCAGGATGAGGCCCTGCGCGGCCATGCTGATCTCGCCAAGGATGGGCGGCAGATACAGATCCTCGAAGCGGCGGATCTGGCTGCTGATCAGTCGCGCCGCCACGCTGGGCTTGCCGCGCGCCTGAAAGATGTTCACGCGAAAGCGGTTCTTGCCGTCGAGGTCATAGGCGAAGTCCAGCTGGCCTCGGCGACGGAAGATCTTCTGCTGGCTTTCGTCGAGGCAATCCATGCACATCTGGAACAGGTCGCCTGCGGTCACGGCGGGGCACTTCAGCGGCACCAGCTGGCCCTTGTGACGGATGCGCGGCGGCACGCCGGTCTTGATGATGAGATCGCTGCCCTTCACGGCCACGATCGCCTTCAGCCAGCTGTCCCAGATCTCCTTGCCCTTGCCCGGCTCCGTGCCGATGTAGTTGGTGACGGAGTCATGCGTGGGTTCGACTGGGGGGCCTGATCCTGCCATGGTGGGTTCTCGGGTGAGAGCGGCAAAGGGTAACGGCGAACGGCGGCCCGTGCGAGCCGCGAAGGGGTGTTTGACATTCGTGCCGGGAGCGGGCATTGTTCCCAAATGGAAGACCGCATCGCCCTTGATGGCGTCACTTTCGACGACGTGTTGCTGATCCCCCGGTGGAGCGAGGTCACGCCCGACCTTGTCGACGTGAGCACGCGCATCACCGCGTCGATCGAACTTCAGATTCCGCTGCTGTCGGCACCCATGGACACCGTCACGGAGTCCGGCCTGGCCATCGCGCTGGCGCAGGAGGGCGGCATCGGCGTGATCCACAAGAACATGTCGGTGGAAGCCCAGGCGCGTGAAGTCGCCAAGGTGAAGCGCAGCGAGAACGGCGTGGTGGCCGACCCGGTGGTGCTGAGCCCCGATGACTCGATCGCGCGCGCGGTGCAACTGATGAGCGAGCAGGGCGTGAGCGGTTTCCCGGTGACCGAGGGCGGACAGCGACGCGGCAAGGCTGTGGGCATTCTCACGCGCCGCGACATGAAGTTCCTGGACAAGCCCGATGGACGCAACGTCGGGCAGGTGATGACCAAGGGCAAGCTGGTCACCGCGCCCGCCAACGTGAGCGCCGCCGCGGCCGAGCGCCTGATGCTTGAGCATCGCGTGGAGAAGCTGCTGCTGGTCGATGCCGCGGGCAATCTGGC
>CAIPQY010000199.1 GCA_903867275.1 uncultured bacterium
CTCACCTCGCACGAGCTGCGCGAACTCAAGGAGGCGGCCTTCAAGCCCGCAGCGCAGCGCGCGCGTCGCAACGAGCGCGGTCAGTCGAAGCCCGTCGCCGCCGCCAAGAAGGTCGTCGCGCCGGTGGGCAAGCCCGTGAAGCCGCGTCAATCCACGCAGTCGCTCGACATCGCGCGCCCCAAGCGTGCTGGTCGTCCGCCTGCGGCGCGGCCGCAGCGAGGCTCGCGCTCGCGTTGATTTCGCTCGCCGCCGCCGCGTAGGATGATCCCCATGCCGATCTACGAATATGTCTGCGAAGCCGATGGCGAGGTGATCGAACTGCTGCGCTCGATGAACGAGGCCGACAAGCCGGTCGAGGATCCTTCGGGCAAGGGCCGCGCCTTCGTGCGCCGACACAGCGTGTTCGGCGTCAGCGGCGCATCGGCCACCGGCGCGGTCAGCATGCCCGTGGGCGGCTGCTGCCCCTGCGGCAAGGCCCAGTCCATGTGTGGGCGGAACTGAACGCGTGATCCTGCACGGCGTGGACTTCTCCGGGGCCGACTCGGGTGGTGCGGCCAAGATCCGCATGGTTTCGCGCGACCTGCAGTCGCCCGGCACGCCCATCCGGCTCGAGGGCCGCTTCGACCGCAAGGGTCTGGTGCGACGCATCCTGTCGTTGCAGCAGGATGGCCGTCAGCACATGGTGCGCATCGAAGCTCCATTCGGACTTCCTCTGGAAACGCTGCGATGCTTCGAGGTGCAGCCGTCGTGGTTGGCGATGGCCGACTGGCTGGTCGCGTTCGGCTCGCCGCGTCTGTGGCGCGGCGCCATCCGCCAGACCGTTCGCAAGGAGCCGCGTCGCCTGTGCGACGAGCAGTTCCGCACGCCCATGGCGCCCATGAACCTGCGCGTGTTCAAGCAGACCTGGACCCTGATCGCCGAAGTGCTGAAGCCGCTCGTCGACGCTGGCGTGCGCATCGAGCCCGTGCACGCCGCCACCGGCAGCGTGACCGTGTGCGAAGGCTGCCCGGCAAGCCTGCTTCGCATGAAGGGCTGGCCCGACCATGGCTACAAGGGCCAGGGCGAGCCACCGCGAGCGGTGCGCGCCGACCTGATGCGACTGATGTATCGCGAGCGCATCGTGGTCACGCCCGACATGGAGGCCGCCGCGATCGACGATGTGGAAGGTGATCTGCTCGACGCGCTGCTGCTCACGCTGGATCCGCTGCAGTGGGTTCCGCCATCCGAGGCGCGCGTGGAAGCCTGGATCTACTGAATCACACGCCGCGCGCCTGGGGATCCCAGATGATCTTGTGCAACTGCGTCTGCATGCGCACGGGCAGCCGGTCGGCCAGGATCCATTCGGCCAGCAGGCGCGCCTCCAGACCGCTTGAACCCGCGATCTCGAGGCCCTTTGGCTGGCTCCACGCGGCGCTCATCAGCACCGCACCCACGCGTTCGTGCAGCCGGTGTGCATGCAGCTGTTCGCGCGCCCACTCGTAGTCGGCGCGATCCGCGATCACGAACTTCACCTCGTCGCGGCGGGTAAGGTGGTCCAGGTTGCTCCACAGATTGCGGCCCACCTCGCCGCTGCCGGGGCACTTCAGGTCCATGATCCGAACGCAGCGCGCATCCAGCACCGAGATGTCGCAGGCGCCGCTGGTCTCCATGGTCACGGTGAATCCGGCATCGCACAGCGCGTGCACCAGCACCAGGCAGCCCTTCTGCGCCAGCGGTTCACCACCGGTCACCTGCACCAGCGGGCATGCCACGCGCTGCGCTTCCTGCAGCAGGCTCGCGATCGTGCGCGGCGCGCCTTCGCGGAACGCGTAGGCCGTGTCGCACCAGTGGCATCGCAGCGGGCACCCCGACAGGCGAATGAAGAA
>CAIPQY010000200.1 GCA_903867275.1 uncultured bacterium
CATCGGCGCCGGGCAGTCGGCACATGTTGTGCACCAGGAAGTTCATGCCGGTGCCCGGCGTGTCCCTGGTGCCGTGCAGTCCGCTGAAGCCGTCGGTGACCGCATACATGGCCTTCACCAGATCGCTCTTGAAGCCGAAGCGGTCGATGTACGCGCCCACCGATCCGCGGCACAGATTCACGAAGTGCTCGCGCAGGGCAGGACGCACGAAGCGCTCCGCCGTGGCCTCGATCGACAGCGGTTCCTGCATCCAGGTAGGCGCGATGTCGTCGCGGATCTGCGCCACCTCGATCATCATGCGCTCGTTCGCCACCCAGTCCGCCTCGCTGAAGAACTCGATGAACTGCCGCTTCATGGCCGCCTGATCGCTGCCAAGCAGCAGGTGGCGGTGGTTCGTGGTTGGCAGGAAATAGTGCGGATCGCGCCGCAGCACGGGCAGGTCGATCTGCAGTTCATGCAGCAGTTCGGGCGGCATCAAGCCAAGCAGATATGCGCCGGTGCTGGTGCCAAGCTGCGGCGCCTTGGTGAAGGGCCGCTCCGTGCGGGCCGCACCGCCCACCACCGACTTCTCCTCCAGCACCAGCGTGCGAAGCCCCGCGCGCGCAAGCAGCAGCGCCGCCACCAGGCCGTTGTGGCCCGCGCCCACCACGATCACGTCATGCGGCTGCGCGGCGCTCATCACGCCTTCGACAAGCCGTGCTCAAGGTCACGGATCAGGTCGTTCGGGTGCTCGATGCCCACGCTCAGGCGCACCAGGTTGTCCAGGATGCCCAGCTGCTGGCGGCTCTCCGCCGGCACGCTGGCGTGCGTCATGATCGCCGGGTGCTCGATCAGGCTTTCCACGCCGCCCAGGCTCTCGGCCAGCGCGAACAGGTGCACGTTCTCCAGGAAGCGGCGGCTCTCGGCAAGTCCACCCTTCAGCAGGATGGTGATCATGCCGCCGAAGGCTGGCTTGCCGTCAAGCTGCATCTGCTTCGCCGCGATCGCGTGCTGCGGATGGCTGGGCAGCCCCGGGTAGATCACCTTCTCCACCTTGGGGTGCTTGGCGAGCCACTGCGCGATCTGCATGCCGCTGTCGCAGTGGCGACGCATGCGCACGGCCAGCGTCTTGGCGCCGCGCAGCGCCAGATACGCATCGAAAGGTCCCATCACGCTGCCGATCGCGTTCTGCAGGAAGCGCAGCTTCTCCGCAAGATCAGTGCGGTTGGTCACCAGCACGCCGCCCACCACGTCGCTGTGGCCACCCAGGTACTTGGTGGCCGAGTGCATCACCATGTCGAAGCCCATCTCCAGCGGTCGCTGCAGCATGGGCGTGGCGAAGGTGTTGTCGCACACGCTGATCGCGCCGTGCTTCTTGCAGATGGCCGCGATCGCCGCCAGGTCCACCACCTTCAGCGTGGGGTTGGTGGGCGTTTCCACCCACACCATGCCCGCCTTGTTCTTCGCAAGGTGCGCTTCCAGGCGCGCCGGGTCGGTCAGGTCCAGGTAGGTCGGGTGCAGTCCCGCGCTTCGCACGCGCACGCGCGTGAGCAGGCGGAAGGTGCCGCCGTACACGTCGTCCATGCACACCAGCGGCGCGCCGTGGTCCAGCATCTCCAGCGCGGTGCCGATGGCGGCCAGGCCGCTGGCGAAGGCGAAGCCGCCGCAGGTGCGGTCATCGGCCTCGCTCAGTCCGCTCGACTCCAGATTGCCCACGCAGCGCTCGAAGGCGAAGCGCGTGGCGTTGTGGCTGCGGCTGTACTCGAAGCCCTTGTGCACGCCGGGGCTTTCCTGCACGAAGGTGCTGCTGGTGAAGATGGGGGGCATCACCGCGCCGGTGGTGGGCTCGGGGTGCTGGCCGCCGTGGATGCAGCGGCTTTCAAGGTTCAGGTTGGAGTGGATCATGGATGGGGGCTCGCGATGCTCAGAGCATCTTCTTGCGGAGGAAGTTGATCAGGTCGATGCGCGTGATGATGCCGTGGAACTTGTCGTCATCCGCCACGATCGCCACGCGGTCGGCGCGGAAGATGGGCAGCAGGTCGTTCACGCTGGCGCTCGGCGGCAGCGTCTCCAGACGGCTGGTCATGAAATCGCTCACCGGGCGCTTGGTGCCGTCATCGCCCTTCAGCAGCGCCAGCAGCACGTCGCTCTCGTCCAGGATGCCCACCACGCGGTCGCTGGCATCCAGCACGGCCAGCTGGCTCACGCCGTACATGCGCATGCGCTTGATCGCCTGCTGCACGGGCATGTCGGGACTCAGCACGTAGTCCTCGTGGTCCAGATGGCGGCGCGCGATCAGGTCGCGCAGGTCGCCGAAGGTCTTCCGCTCCAGGAAGCCGTTGTCCACCATCCACCAGTCGCTGAACATCTTGCTCAGGTACTTCGCGCCGGTGTCGCAGATCAGCGTCACCACGCGCTTGGGTTCGGTCTGCTCGCGGCAGTAGCGCAGCGTGGCGGCCATCAGCGTGCCCACGCTGCTGCCGGCCAGCACGCCCTCGGTGCGCAGCAGTTCGCGCGCGGTGCGGAAGGCCTCCGCATCGCTGATCGCGTAGGCCTTGTCCACCAGCTCCAGGTGCAGGATGTCCGGGATGAAGTCCTCGCCGATGCCTTCCACCAGCCAGCTGCCCGGCGTCACCTTCCTGTTCTCGTTCACCAGCGGCGCCAGGATGCTGCCCACCGGATCGGCGAGCACCATCTGCATCTTCGGGTTGCGCTCCTTCAGGTACTTGCCGATGCCGCTCACCGTGCCGCCGCTGCCCACGCCCGCCACGAACGCGTCGATCTTGCCGCCCATCTGCTCCCAGATCTCGGGCCCCGTGGTGTCGTAGTGCGTGGCGGGGTTCGCGGGGTTGCTGAACTGATCGGTGTAGAAGTGATTCGGCCGCTCCTTCGTGATGCGCGCCGCGATGTCCTGGTAGTACTCCGGATGACCCTTGCCCACATCGCTGCGGGTCAGCATCACCTCGGCGCCCATGGCGCGCAGATGGCTGATCTTCTCGTCGCTCATCTTGTCGGGCACCACCACCACCAGCTTGTAGCCCTTCTGCGCGGCCACCAGCGCCAGCGCCAGACCGGTGTTGCCGGCGGTGGCTTCCACGATGGTGCCGCCCGGCTTCAGCTTGCCGCTGCGCTCGGCCTCCTCCACCATGCGCACCGCGATGCGGTCCTTGATGCTGCCGCCCGGGTTCAGGTTCTCCATCTTCACGAACAGCTGGCAGGGGCCCGTGTCCAGGCGCTGCAGCTGCAGCATGGGCGTGTTCCCGATCATCTCCAGCACGTTCCCGAACACCGGAGCCATGGTGTGCTGCTTGGCGGAGGTCGTCATGGGGCGAGTCTAACGGTTGCCGCGCCGCGCCCCGCGCCATGTCACAATCCGCCCATGGATCCGGATGCACGAAACGGCTGGCAGTTGGCGCAGCACGAAGGCGCCGTGGAATTGCGTGCCCCGGGCGACGCCCCCGGCCGCGGTCTGCGCGCGGACTGGTCGCACCTGCGATTGCCGGACGGCACATCGGCGCTCCGAGGCCAGCCACTGGGTCGCGCCGTGGGTTCGGCCGCGCACACCGCCATCGACGCCACCGCGGGGCTGGGCTTCGACACCTTCGCCATGGCGGCCATGGGCTTGCAGGTGCGCGCGATCGAACGCAACGATTGGGTGCTGGCGTTGCTGCGGCAGGCACATGCGTGGGCGCTGGCTGACGCCAAGCTGAAGCCGATCGCCGAGCGCACCACCATCGAGCAGGGTGACGCGCACGCGCTGCTGGCCGCGGCGCAGCCGGTGGATGTTGTGCTGCTCGACC
>CAIPQY010000201.1 GCA_903867275.1 uncultured bacterium
CCGCCAATATCGGCTGGCAGCGAACCGCGCCCACACGCGTGACACTGTGACGCGACGGTGATGCGTGTCACGAACTTGCGGCGGAAATTCCCGCTGATTGTTCGGAAGCGTGCGGTGGCAGGGGGTTTTCCACCGCGTGTGCACCGTCGTCACTGGGTGAGAGTCGGCGCGTTGGTGGACAAGTGGTGGAAGGTTGGCACCGTCGTCATCGCGATGGCGCTCGGGACCCGGTGATGTCCTTTGCTGCGCCCTGTCGTGCTCGCTGCAGGACATCACCGGGATCCCTCGCTTGCCGGCGAGGGATCGGGTTCCATAACGACCCCCGTTCCAGTAACGACCCCCGTCCCTGTTACGCGGACTCAGCCGTGGATCATGCGACCCTCGGTCGCCAGCACCGCTTCGTGGATGCTCTCGGCCATGGTCGGGTGCGCATGCATGGTGGTGATGATGTCCTCGGCGGTGGCCTCGAGTCGCTTGGCCACGCAGATCTCGTGGATGAGCTCGCTCGCGTTCTCGCCCACGATGTGCGCGCCCAGGATCTCGCCGTATGGCTCGCTGGTGATCACCTTCACCACGCCCTCGTTGGCGCCGTCGGCGATCGCCTTGCCGTGGCTCTTCAGCTGGTACATGCCCACGTGGTACTTCAGGCCCTTCTCCTTGGCCTGCGCCTCGGTCATGCCCACGCTGGCCACCTGCGGGTTGCAGTAGGTCGCGCCGGGAATGGCGTCGTAGTCGATGCCGATGGTGTGATGGCCGAACATGCGCTCGACCGCCACCACGGCCTCCTCGCTGGCCACGTGCGCCAGCGCCGGCGGACCGATCACGTCGCCGATGGCGTACACGCCCGGCACGCTGGTCTGGTAGGTGCTCTTGTCCTTCTTCTCGCGGTAGTCGGTGGCGATCAGGCCCTTGTCCATCTTCAGGCCAAGGCTGGCGTCGAACAGGCCGTCGGTGCGACCCTGCACGCCGATGGCCACCAGCACCACCTCGCACTCGATGGTCTCGGTCTTCTTGTCGGCGGCGCTCTCCAGCGTGACCTTGGCGCCCTTGCCGGTCTTCTCGATGGCCTTGGTGCCCCAGCCGGTGCGGAAGGTGATGCCCTGCTTCTCGAAGATCTTCTGCGCGGCCTTGCTGATGTCCGCGTCTTCCAGCGGCAGGATGCGGTCCACCATCTCCACCACGGTCACCTTGGTGCCGAAGGCGTTGTAGAAGTAGGCGAACTCCATGCCGATGGCGCCGCTGCCCACCACCACCATGCTCTCGGGCTTCTTGGGAAGCACCATCGCCTCGTAGCTGCTGATGATGGTCTTGCCGTCATTGGGCGCGAAGGGCAGCTGACGCGGCGCGGCGCCGGTGCAGATGAGCACGTTGTCGGCCGTCAGCACGCGATCGCC
Source organism: uncultured bacterium (assembly GCA_903867275.1). Classification (GTDB taxonomy): domain Bacteria; phylum Planctomycetota; class Phycisphaerae; order Phycisphaerales; family SM1A02; genus SYAC01. Next base: position 1,395 of record CAIPQY010000201.1, read on the forward strand.
CGCGCCCGCCTTGCCGGTGCCCGCGTAGTAGTTCTCGTCGGCCGCGCTCACCTGCACCTTGCAGGGGCCCGAGCCCGACTTGCCGTTCAGGATCCTGGCGTGACCCTGCACGTGCTCGATCTTGTTCTTCTTCAGCAGGAAGCCGATGCCGGTGTTCAGCTGGGTGGTCACGCCGCGGCTGCGACCGATCACCTTCTCCCAGTTCACCTTCACGGCCTTGGGGTCCACCTCGAAGCCCATGTCGGCGCCGTGGCCGAAGGCCTCCACGTACACCTTGGCCGTGTGCAGCAGCGCCTTGGTGGGAATGCAGCCCCAGTTCAGGCACACGCCACCCAGCTTGTTGCGCTCCACGCACGCCACGCGCTTGCCCATCTGCGCCGCGCGGATGGCACCCACGTAGCCGCCGGGGCCGCCGCCGATCACGATGAGGTCGAAGTGGTTCTGGGAAGCGCCGCTGGCGGGGGTGGAAGCCATGGTGTGAGGTCTCCGAATGGATGCGCCGGACTTGTGCAAGGCATCCACAGCCTGCGGGTTGCCCAGCGCGGGCGGCTATCGTAGCGGTGTGGGAGTCGTGCGGCCCACATGCAGCCGCAGGCGGCTAACCATGGACCACTTCTCAACACCCAACCCAGATGTCGAGCGCGGCGAGCAGATCGTGGCCGCGATGCATGCGGCCGGCCTCGGTGCCTGGGACTGGAACCTGCGCGATCGCACGGCGTGGTACTCGCGGGGGATGCGCGCCATGCTGCAGCAGAGCGACGAAGCGTTTCCCGACCGGTTCGAAACCTTCGCCAACCACGTGCACCCCGAGGACATCGCGCGCGTGCACGCCGCGATCAGCGCGCACCTGCAGCAGCAGTCGCCCTTCGATCTGGAGTTCCGCATGCGCATGGGCGACGGCACCTGGCGGTGGGTGCGTGCGCGCGGCAGGGCCGTGTTCGAGCAGGGGCAGGCGGTGCGCATGCTGGGCACCATGAGCGAGTGGCCGCTGGGCGCCGCGCGCGACCGGCTCGCGATGACCGCCAGCGATCGTCTGGCATCGGCGCTGGAGGATCAGTCGCGCATCGCGCGTGAACTGGCGCAGGCACGCGCCGAACTGCTGCGCCAGAACGAGGAACTGCGACTTGCGCGCGCCGCGGCCGAGACGGCCATGGAAAGCAAGAGCGCGTTCCTGACCAACATGAGCCACGAGATCCGCACGCCGATGACCGCCATCCTGGGCTTCATCGATGTGCTGCTCGACGAGAGCGCCGATCCCGAGGAGCGGCGCATGCACAGCCGCTCCATCCGCCGCAACAGCGAGCACCTGCTGGCCATCATCAACGACGTGCTGGACCTGTCCAAGATCGAGGCGGGCGGCATGCGCGTGGAACTGTTGCGCGTGTCGGTGATGCAGCTGCTGGACGATGTGCTGGCGGCGCTGCAGCCGCTGGCGCGTGAACGCGGACTGGAGTTGCGCGCGGTGCTGCTGGGACCGGTTCCATCCACCATCATCAGCGACCCGCACCGTCTTCGGCAGATCCTGATGAACCTGATCGCCAACGCGATCAAGTTCACGCATCACGGCGGCGTGCAGGTGTCGCTGCAGGTGGTCGAGGGCGCGATGCAGCGGCGTGGGGACGCGGACCCGGCCGATCACGAGCCGGCGCACCGCCGCCTTCGCGTGCAGGTGACCGACACCGGCATCGGCATCGACGAGGCGCAGATGCGAGATCTGTTCCAGCCGTTCGTGCAGGCCGACGCCTCCACCACGCGCCGTTTCGGTGGCAGCGGGTTGGGCCTGACCATCAGCCGTCGGCTGGCGCGCATGCTGGGTGGCGACATCACGGTGCAGAGCGTGCCCGGTCAGGGCAGCACCTTCACGGTGGAAGTGGGGCTGGGTGAAGCGGGCGTCAGCCCCATGATCACCGCCATGCCCACGAACATGGGCGACGCGTCGGCCCTCGACGGCACGCAGCCGGCCGTCGATGGTCAGACCATCAGCGTGCTGGTGGCCGAGGATGGCGAGGACAACCAGCGCCTGATCGCGCACCACCTGCGTCGCGCGGGCATGCTGGTCACGCTGGCCAACAACGGTCGCGAGGCGGTGGATCTGGCGTTGGCCGCGCGGACGCAGGGCCAGCCCTATCAGGTGATCCTGATGGACATGCAGATGCCCGTGATGGATGGCTACGACGCCACGCGACACCTTCGTGGTCAGGGGTGGCGTGGACCGATCGCGGCCCTGACCGCCCATGCCATGAGCGGGGATCGGCAGGCGTGCATCGATGCGGGCTGCGACCACTATCTCACCAAGCCCATCGATCGCGACACGCTGTTGCGCACGGTGCGCGCACTGGCCGCCGCGACCGCATCCTGACGCGTTCCGTGGGCGCATGATCCGAATTCGGCAACTTTGACGGCATTTCCCGCGGGCTCTAGCATCGCCCCTCCGACCGGAGCCCCTCGTGCGAATCGCCCTCATCAGTGACATTCACGGCAACATGGACGCCCTCGAGGTGGTCCTGGCCGACATCGACAGGCGCATCGACACGAACAAGGGCGACCAGATCTGGTGTCTGGGCGACATCATCGGCTACGGACCCGATCCAGTGCTCTGCGTGGACACGGTGGCCAAGCGCTGCAAGTGGGCGCTGATGGGCAACCACGACTACGGCGTGCTGTACGAGCCCACCAACTTCAACGCGGTGGCCGAGGCGGCCGCCTACTGGACGCGCAGCGAGTTCGAGGCCGAGGCCAAGCGCGATCGCGAGGGCGCGGTGAAGCGCTGGGAGTTCCTGGGCAAGCTGCGCGTGCGCGTGAGCGAGGGACCGTTCCTGTGCGTGCACGGCACGCCGCGACGGCCCATCAACGAGTACCTGTTCCCCGAGGACGCGGAGAGCAGCCCCAACAAGATGCAGCAGATCTTCGATCGCATCGAGCACTTCTGTCTCGTGGGCCACACCCACGTGCCGGGCGTGTTCACGGGCGACGGGGACTTCTATTCACCCAAGGAGATGGGTGATGCCACCTGGAAGTTCGAGGCGGGCGAGAAGGTGATCGTGAATCCCGGCTCCGTGGGCCAGCCACGCGACCTGGATCCGCGCGCCAGCTACGCCATCATCGACGCCGACGTGGGCACCGATGCCGCGGGCAAGGCCACGCTGACGCCGAAGACGGTGCAGTTCTTCCGCATCGAGTACCCCATCGAGCCGGTGCGCGCCAAGATCGCGCAGGTTGCGGACGACATCCTGCAGGGCAACGCCCGCTACATGGAACTGCAGCAGAAGCACGATGTGCTGCAGGGCACGGCGTGGGTGACGCAGCAGCTTGCGGCATGGGAACAGAGGAAGGCCGCGGCGCTGGCGAGCAAGGACATGGCGGAGGAGGCTCGTGCCTCGCGCCGCATCGCGCAGCTGCAGCGCAGCATGACCGAGGCACAGAAGGCCGCGGATGCGGGCAATCAGCCATCGCATGGTTCGGATGCCTGGCACTCGCAGTTGAGTGTTGTCACCCAGGAACAGGCCAAGTTGCAGGCCGAGATCGAGCGCTACAAGTGGCTTGGTGATCGCCTGATTGAAGGACGATGAAAAGTGAGTGACCGCAAGGCCCCGCGTTGGCCCATCCTGCTGCTGATTCTCGTCGCCGCAGGTGGTGTCGTGATGTCCGCCATCTACGGCCCCGGTGCCAAGAAGAATGGCGGACTCGACCCCGAGCCCGCCACGAAGCAGGCCGCACCGGTCACCGATGGTGCGCCGGCCGCCGCCACGGCACAGCCGGCCACCGCCGCGCCGGCCACGACACCGGCCGTTCCGCAGCCAACCGCCGCACTGGGTGAACTGAAGGCGCGCGTGCCGCAGGGCAGCGCGCAGATGATGCAGTTCCCCGCGATCGGATCGCTGGATCCGTCGCAGCAGCCGTACCGCGTGGACTTCGCCAAGACCGCCGCCGGCATCGAGCGCATCGTGTTCAGCGACTTCTGGATGAGCGCACGCGATCGCGAGATGGCCGTGATGCATCGCGCCGCCGTGGCGCGCGGTGACGCCAATCCGCCCGCGCTGCCGCCCGACGCGGCGCGCTACGAACTGCGCACGCTGGGCACGCTGCAGGGCTACTCGGTGCCACTGCTTGCCGCGCGCGCCGTCGAGATCGACGGTCAGCTGGTGAGCCTGTTCGGTGCGGTGTGGGCGCAGAGCGCGCCCGGCACCTTCAACACCGAGGTGGTGGATGCGGGCGATCGCGTGGTGGCCACCATCACGCGCGCGTTCGCCTTCCGCGGCAACGGCTACGACATGCAGCTGTCGCAGCGCGTGCAGAACACGAGCGACCGCGCGCTGAAGATCCGCTGGATCCAGTACGGCCCCGGCGACCTCACCATGGACGCCAGCGGCATGATGGACATCCGCCGCTTCCAGTTCGGCTACCTGTATTCGCCGCAGCGCGATCCGTCGCGGCAGAGCGTGATCGTGCACGGCGCCATGTTCGATCGCGCCGATGTGCTGAAGCGCGTGAAGGCCAGCACGCCCACGCTGTGGCCGCAGGACGAGCAGCGTCAGCAGGGCTTCGAGCTGAGCTGGTTCGGCACCACCAACCGCTACTTCTCGCTGGCGGTGCATGCGCGCGGCGCCGAGCCGCAGACCGCGGCCGACGCCAAGCAGGGCGCGCCCGACAAGGTGCTGTCCAGCGTGCAGGAAGTCTGGGCGCTGTCCGACGAGACCAGCGGCCCGCAGCCGGTCGCCTTCACCGAACTTCGCAGCGCCGAGGTGAGCGTGGCCTCGGGCCAGGGCGCCAGCTTCGACATGGGCGTGTTCGCCGGCCCGCTCGACCCCAAGCTGCTCGAGCATGTGCAGCCCTTCGAGTCGCTGCGCATGGATGGCCTCATCCTGTACCTCATCGGCGGCTGCTGCAGCTTCTGCACCTTCGCGTGGCTGGCCAACCTCATCGTGCTGCTGCTCACCTTCCTGCACGACTGGGTGGTGTTCGACTGGAGCCTGGCGATCATCGTGCTGGTGATCCTGGTGCGCACCGCGCTGCACCCGGTGACGCGCTACAGCCAGATCCAGATGGCGCGCGTGACCAAGGGCATGGCCAGCATCAAGCCCGAGCTGGAGGCGCTGCAGAAGCGCTACGCGAACGACCCCAAGAAGATGCAGCAGGAGCAGATGCGCCTGTATCGCGAGAAGGGCATCAACCCCGTGGGTTGCGTGGGCGGCATGCTGCCCACCTTCCTGCAGATGCCGATCTGGATCGCGCTGTACGCGGTGCTGTACTTCGCCTTCGACCTGCGACAGAAGCCGGCGTTCTTCGGCGTGTTCCAGCAGATGGGTGGCTGGCGCTTCCTGGGTGATCTCAGCTCGCCCGACCATTTCATCGAGTTCGCCAACCCCATCGGCATCTGGAAGCTCAGCATCGCGGGCATCAACCTGATCCCGCTGCTGATGGCCTTCGTGTTCTTCCTGCAGCAGAAGTACATGGCGCCGCCCACCACGGGCAACATGACGCCCGAGCAGGAACAGCAGCAGAAGATGATGAAGTGGATGACGGTGATCCTGTTCCCGGTGATGCTGTACACGGCGCCGAGCGGCCTGACGCTGTACATCATGACCAGCACCTGCATCGGCATCATCGAGGGCAAGCGCATCCGCGGTCAGATCGAGAAGATGGACTTCACGCCGCGCAAGCGCGAACCCGGCAAGCAGGATCGCCTTGGCAAGCTGTACGAGGCGGCGATGAAGCGGGCGCAGGAGAAGCGCCAGCAGGGCAAGCGCTTCAAGGATCGCGGCTGAACCATGACGGCGGCGGGCGCCAGCTCGCGTGACGTGATCGTGGCGCTGGCGACCGCCCCCGGCAACGGGCCCATGGCGGTGGTTCGCGCCAGCGGCGACGAAGCCGCGAAGGTGCTGCGCCGCGTGGATGCGCGCATGCCGGAAGGCCCGATGCGGCGATGCGTACGAGCGGCCGAACTGCGTTTGTCGGCCGGTCCGCTGCCGTGCCTTGTGGCCTGCATGCCTGGCCCGCACAGCTACACGGGCGAGGATGCGTTCGAACTGTTCGTGCCGGGACACGCCGAGGTGGTGCGGCTGGTGCTGCATGCGTTGGCGCAGTCGCCGGGTGTGCGCGACGCCGGCCCCGGCGAGTTCACGCTGCGCGCCTTCGAGCAGGGGCGCCTCACGCTGGAGCAGGCGGAGGGCGTGGCGGCCACCATCGCCGCGCGCACCGACGCCGAAGTGCACGCGGCGGCCATGCTGCGAAGCGGCACGATCGGCACGCGCGTGCACCACGTGAGCGAGACCGTGGCCGATCTGCTGGCGCTGGTGGAGGCGGGCATCGACTTCACCGATCAGGAGGAGGTTGTGGCGATCGGTCGTGCCGAGCTGTGCGCCGGCATCGAGGCGGCCATCGC
>CAIPQY010000202.1 GCA_903867275.1 uncultured bacterium
GGATGCCCTCGCGCGGAACCTCGCGCTGACCCTGCTTTGGCGCGGCAGGCGGAATGTCGGGAAGCGTGCCGCAGATGCCATAACCGTCGCAGGAGCGATCGCCGTAACCGATCAGGTACTCAGCCGGCGTGGTGACGCTGTTCCACTTCTGCAGCGCCTTGCTCTCGGCGCTGTTCCACTGGTCGGTCTTGCGCTGACTGCCGCTGTTGGAGCGCGCCTTGGTGGGCGGCAACAGCACATCGCGCATCCATCCAAGCTGGCCCTGCGTGCTGGCACCGGCACTGCTGGTCCAGCCGAGCACCCCCGACCCGCCCGTGGCCACCAGCTGCTTGGGGTCGCCAAGCACCGGCGGGTAGTAGCCATGGTCGGCGTTGAAGCGCGCAAGCGCCTGCGCCATCGAGCTCATCAGGAAGCGCGTGTTGGTCATCTGGCCGCGACGCGTGGCCGCACTGACGCCCACGATCAGCAGCCCCGCCAGCACCGCGATGATGCCGATGGTGACCAGCACCTCGATCAGGGTGAAGCCGGCTCGACGCATCACTTCTTGCCTCCGCCCGACACGCTCTCGATCATGCTGACCAGCGGCAGGAACAGCGCCAGCACGATGCCGCCGATGATGCCGCCCAGGATGATCACCATGAAGGGCTCGAGCAGGCTGAGCAGGCTGCCCACGGCCACATCGACCTCTTCATCGTAGTTGTCGGCGATCTTGGTGAGCATCACGTCCATGTCACCGGTCTCTTCGCCCACGTCGATCATGTTCACCACCAGCGAGTCCACCACCTTGCTCTCGCGCAGCGGCACGGCGAACGCCTCGCCCTCGCGGATGCTGTCGTGCACGCGGTTCAGCGCCTTCTCGAAGACGTAGTTGCCGCAGGTGTCGCGGGTGATCAGCACCGCCTCCAGAATCGGCACACCCGCGCTCACCAGCGTGCCCAGCGTGCGCGTGAAGCGCGCCACCACGGTCTTGCGCGTGAGATTGCCGATGCCCGGAAGTTTGAGAATGATGATGTCGAAGACCGAGCGTCCGATGGGTGTCTTGCGGATCAGCTTCATCGTGAAGAAGATGGCGAACGGCGCGATCATGACCCAGATCACGCCCGGCACGGCCTGATCCTTGCTTGCCGATCCCGCGATCCACTTGCTGCTGTCGATCAGGAAAACCGTGGGCGCCGGCAGCTTCACGCCGAAGTCCTTGAAGATCTCCTGGAACTTCGGGATGACGAAGTACATGATGCCCGTCACGATCGCGATGGCGATGCTGATGACGCATGCGGGATAGATGAGTGCGCCCTTGATGCGGCGCTTCAGTCGCTCGCCCTTCTCCATGAAGTCGGCCAGGCGCTGCAGGATGACGTCCAGCACGCCGCCGACCTCGCCTGCCGCCACCATCTTGCAGTACAGGCGGTCGAAGGCCTTGGGCTCCTTGGCGAAGCTCTCGCTGAGCGTGTTGCCGCCTTCCACATCCTCGCACACCTTGCCGAGGATGGTCTTCATCTTGCCGGGCTTCTGCTGCTGCTCCAGGATCTGCAGCGATCGCAGCAGCGGCAGGCCTGCATCCTGCAGCGTGCTCATCTGTCGCGTGAACAGGGTGATGGTCTTGGCACCCACGCCACCGGGCATGCTGAACTTCAGGCCCTTCTTCTTCTTGGGCTTGCCGTCCGCGCCCGCATCGGTCTTGGCCTTGTCGGCCTTGGCCGGCGCCTTCTGCTCCTTCACGCTGGTCGGGAACAGCCCGTCGCCGCGCAGCTTCTTGATCACCTCTTCGCTGCTCGGTGCGTCCAGCGTGCCCTTCTGGGGCTTGCCGCTGGCGTTCATGGCTTCGTAGACGAATGTGGGCATGGGTGTGTTCCTGAAGCGGACCTGGGATCAATCCTCGTCCAGCGTTTCGCGGACGACTTCGTCGATGGTGGTCTGGCCGTCGTAGATGCCGAGCAGGCCCACTTCGCGCAGCGTGCGCATGCCGCGCTTGCGGCATTCGTTGCGCAGCACGGAGGTGTTGGCCTGCGCCATGATCAGTTCGCGGATGGTGTCGTCGAGGGTCATGATCTCGAACAGCGCCATGCGGCCCTTGTAGCCGGTCTTGTTGCAGACGTCACAGCCCTTGCCGCGGTAGAAGGTGCGGCCCTTCACGTTTTCCGGCTTCAGGGCGAGCTCCATCAGCATCTCTTCGGTGGGCACGAACTCTTCCTTGCACTTGGCGCAGATGCGGCGCACCAGGCGCTGCGCCACGATGCCTTCGAGCGTGGCGGTGAGCAGGAAGTTCTCCACGCCAAGGTCGGCAAGACGCAGGATGCTGCTCGGCGCGTCGTTGGTGTGCAGCGTGGTGAACACCAAGTGGCCGGTCAGGCTGGCCTGGATGGAGATCTGCGCCGTCTCGAGATCGCGCACCTCACCCACCAGGATGATGTCGGGATCCTGACGGAGGAAGCTTCGCAGCAGCTTGCCGAACGTGAGTTCCTGATCCACGTTCACCTGGCACTGGATCATGCCCTCGATGTCGTATTCCACCGGGTCCTCGGCGGTGAGGATCTTGGTGTCGGGCGTGTTGAGCTCGTTCAGCGCCGCGTACAGCGTGGTGGTCTTGCCGCTGCCCGTGGGCCCGGTCACGATCACGATGCCGTTGGGCTTGTTGATGAGCGTGCGCATCTTCTCAAGGTCATCCTCGCGAAGACCGATGCGATCGAGACTGAGCTGCACGTTGCCGCGGTCGAGCACGCGCATGACCACGCTCTCGCCGAACATGGTGGGCAGCACTGCCACGCGAAGATCCACGGGCGCGTTGTTCAGGGTGAGTTCGATGCGGCCGTCCTGCGGCAGGCGACGCTCGGCGATGTCGAGCTTGGCCATGACCTTCACGCGGCTCACGATCGCCATGGCGATCGCCTTCGGCGGCGGCTGCATCTCGTACAGCACGCCGTCGATGCGGTAGCGCATCTTGAACTCGTCCTCGAAGGGCTCGAGATGGATGTCGCTGGCCTTGTCGCGGATGGCCTGCAGCAGCACCAGATTGAGCAGCTGCACCACGTTGTTGTCGTTGGCCGCCTCGTTGAGCGTGGCCAGATCGATGCTGGCGCCGCGGCCCTCGAGTGCCGCCACCGCCGAGCTGCCCTCGATGTTCGCCAGCACCTCCTTGACGGAGTCCTGCGCGACGTAGTGCTCGGCCAGGATCGCATCCACCTCTTCGGGCTGCGCCACCACGGCCGACACCTTGAAGCCCATGAGCATGCGCAGGTCGTCGACCGCGCGGATGTTCTCGGGCCCCTTCATGGCGATCACCAGTCGCTTGGTCGCCGGGTCGAACTGAATGGGAACGACCTGGTAGCTGCGCGCGGTCTCGGCGGTCAGGCTCTTGCGCGCCTCGTCAGAGATGCTGCGGCCGGCGATGCTTACGAACGCCATGCCCTGCATGCCCGAAAGCGCCGCCTGCAGGTCGCTGGCGGTGATCAAGCCCATCTCCACCAGGATCTGTCCCAGCTTCTTGCCCTTCTTCTCGCCCTGCTGCAGCGCGAGCGCCTGATGCACCTGCTCGCGCGTGACCTTGCCCAGCTTGGTCAGTGCGCGGCCAAGTCGGCGGCCCTTGAGCTCGGCCTGCACGAAGCGTTCGTCGGATGGATCGGGCTTGACGGTGGTGGTTGGGGGCATGCTGCTGACTCCAGAACTCGTTCCCCCTGATCATGTTCGGGGAGAAAGGGCCTTGCTGTTTCAAAACAGGCAAGGAAAGATTGCGACTGTGAAACTACACAATGATTGCTGGCATGGAAACTGACCAGCCGGGCTCCGGTGGCGCAAACATCCACGCCTCGACAAACCGCGCGCTCAAGCCTGTCAGGCCTCGGTTCCCTCGAGTTCCGGACGCCCGATGGCGACGCCGGATCGACGAACGCGCTCTCCAAGGTCAGCCGGGTTACGGGCCTTTTCAACCATCTCCTCGGCTGAAATCAGCCCCTTGGAGTACATGGTCCACAGGTGCTCATCGAGCAGCTGCATGCCGAACTTCTTGCCGGTCTGGATGGCGGAGTCGATGCGGAAGGTCTTGTTCTCGCGGATCAGGTTGCTGATGGCGGGCGTGATCACAAGGAACTCATAACCAGCGAGGCGACCCGGCTTGTCATGGCGGGCCAGCAGCACCTGGCTGAGCACGGCCAGCAGGCTGGTCGAGAGCTGCACACGCACCTGCTCCTGCTGGGCCACCGGGAAGGCGTCGATGATTCGGTTGATGGTGCCGGCGGCGCCCGTGGTGTGCAGGGTGCCGAACACCAAGTGGCCCGTCTCGGCGGCCTTGATGGCGGCCTCGATGGTTTCCAGATCGCGCATTTCGCCCACGAGAATGCAGTCGGGGTTCTGGCGAAGGGCGCGACGAAGCGCCTCGCTGAAGCTTGGCACGTCGGCCAGGCCGCCCACCTCGCGCTGGTTCACGATGCCCTTCTTGTGCGGGTGGTAGTACTCGATCGGATCCTCGACCGTGATGATGTGCCGCTCGAGATTCATGTTGATCTCGTCGATCATGGTGGCCAGCGTGGTGGTCTTGCCGGAGCCGGTCGGGCCGGTCACCAGGAACAGGCCACGCGGGCGACGGATGAGATCCTTCACGATGGGCGGCAGATTGAGCACCTCGAAAGGCAGCAGGCGGTTCGGGATGAGACGAAGCACCATCGCCACGTTGCCCTTCTGACGGAACACGCTCACGCGGAAGCGCGCAGCCTCGCTGAAGCTGAAGCCGAAGTCGGTGCCGCCCTTCTCCTGGAACTCGGCCTGGTTCTTCTCGGGCGTGATCGACTTCATCAGCGCCATGGTGTCATCGGCATCGAGCACCTTGGTCTGCATGTTGCGCAGGCGACCGTTCAATCGCACGGTGGGCGGACGGCCGACCGTGATGTGCAAGTCGGAGGCGTCCTGCTTCACCATGACATCGAGCAGGCGATCGATCTGGACCGTGCTCACCTTGCCGAGCGGCGCCGAACCACCTTCTGAACTCATCTGCGTGCCTCCTGTGTGGCGTGTTCCGAACCTGTGTACCAGTGCATCGAGCTCAGACCGCCATCTCGGTGGCGGGGTCGAAGCCCTCGATCTGCGCGAACTTGGCGATTTCCTCGGGCGTGGTGCGGCCCTTGAGGATCTTCAGGCGACCGTCGCCCAGCAGGCCGCGCATGCCGTTTCGAACGGCGGCCGAACGCAGCTTGCTGATGCCGCTGCGCTCGAAGGCCAGCTGACGGATCTCCGAGTTCATAATCATCATCTCGTAGATGCCGCGACGGCCCTTGTAGCCAACGCCACCGCACGCGGGGCAACCCTTGGGGCCCATCACCTGCCCGCGCTCCAGCTCGCTGATGCCCACCAGCTTGAGCAGCTTCGGATCCACATCCGGATCCGGTCCCTTGCACTTGTCGCACAGGATGCGCACCAGTCGCTGAGCCAGCACGGCCTGGATGCTGCTCGCGACGAGGAACGGCTTCACGCCCATGTCGATCAGGCGCGTGATGGCGCTGGGCGCGTCGTTGGTGTGCAGCGTGCTGAACACCAGGTGGCCCGTGAGCGCCGCCTGGATGGCGATGTCGGCCACTTCACGGTCTCGGATCTCGCCCACCAGGATGATGTTGGGCGCCTGACGGAGCATGCTCTTGAGAATGCTCGGGAAGGTGAGGCCGATGTGATCGCGCACCTGCACCTGGTTGATGCCCTTGAAGTTGTACTCCACGGGATCTTCGGCGGTGATGATCTTCCGGTTGGGTTGGTTCAGCGTGTCCAGCGCCGAGTACAGCGTGGTGGTCTTGCCGGAGCCCGTGGGCCCCGTCACCAGGAAGATGCCGTTGGGACGGCGAATGACCTTGTTGAACACATCGAGCGTGTCCTGCTCGAGGCCAAGATTGGCGAGACCGATTCGCACGCTGTCGGGGCGCAGAATTCGAAGCACCACGCTCTCGCCGTGATAGGCCGGGCAGGTGCTGGCGCGGAAGTCGATGTTGTCGATCTCGGGCTTGCCCTCGCTGTCGAAGATCGGCTGCCCGTTGGCATCGCGACGCTGCACGGGCATCTTGATGCGGCCGTCCTGCGGAATGCGCTTCTCGGCCATGTTCACGCCAGCCATCAGCTTGAATCGCGCCAGAATGGCCGGCTGATTGCGCTTGGGCAGCTTGTCGCGCACCACGCACACGCCGTCGATGCGGTAGCGCACCAGCACGTAGTCCTTCATCGGCTCCACGTGGATGTCGCTGGCGCGGCCCAGCACGCCCTCCACGATGATGCGGTTGACCAGCTTCACCATCGGCGCCTCTTCGCTGGCGTCGATGTCGATGCTCTTGTCCATGCTCTTGTCGACGCTCTTGTCGACACTCACGTCCATGGAATCGGTCATCAGGCCGGCCTGGGCCTGCGCCACCGCCGCACCCTTGCGGTCGCCCTCGATGTAGTACGAGATCTGCCGGCGGCTGGCGATCGCGGTGTCGATCTCGGCGCCCAGGCGGAACCGCAGCATGTCCAGCATTTCCAGATCCATGGGATCGTGGATCAGCACCTTCAGGCGGCCACCCGTCTTGGAAAGGGGAAGCACCACGTGCTTCTTGATGATCTCCTCCTTGATCAGGCTCATGTCGACTCGGGCGCTGTCCTCGGCGCGTTCCAGGTCAAGGAACTCCATGCCGAACTGCGCCGCAAGCGCCCGTGCCACATCCTCCTCGCTGCACACCCGCATCTCGATCAGCACCTCGCCCACGCGCTTGCCGGTGCTCTTGGCCATCTCGATGGCTTCCTTCACCTTGTCGTCGGTGGCCACCTTGTTGGCGATGAGAATCTCACCGATCTTCTGCCGAAGCTTGCGTGCCACGAGAGCGCTCCTGAGGGGAATGAGGACGAACCGAGAAACTCTAGTATGCGGGGGCCGCTGCCTGACCGCAACCGAACCGACGCCCAAACCCACCCATGCATCACGATCCCCTGCGCGCCCTGATCACGCTGGGCCCCACCCACGAGCCC
>CAIPQY010000203.1 GCA_903867275.1 uncultured bacterium
GCGTGAAGCGCTTCGATGCGGGTCAGGTGGAGGGCGCGCTGCTCGAGAAGCCGCGCAGCCGCGACGACCTGGACGCCGGCAGCGTGTTGCGCATCGACCCGACCACCATCAGCGACTGGCGCGTGGAGATGCCCGAAGGTGACTTCGGCCCCGAGCGCTGGCAGGACATCCTGCCGGCGGTGGATCGGTTGCGGGGGTTGTAGGGTGTGCGTGCGCCCCGCGCCTACGCCTTCGCGCCGCGCACCAGCTTCACGCCCGGCTTCATGAACTCGATGCGTCGCTCGCGCAGCAGCTTGCCAAGCGCCTGCTTGTAGGCCTTCTTGCTCACGCCGAAGCGGTCGCGGATGTCCTCGGGGTCGCTGTCGTCGTCCAGCATCAGCTTGCCGCCCTCGGCTTCCAGCGCCTGCAGGATCTGCTCGGTCAGCGGGCCCACGCGCGCGTAGCCCGCGGCGTTGAGCGACAGGTCGATCTTGCCGTCGGGCCGCACCTGACGCACGAAGGCATCCATGCGATCGCCCACCAGCACCGGCGTGGCCACGTCGCTTTCATACAGCAGGCCACGGTGCGCGTTGTTGATGATGGCGTTCCAGCCAAGCGGCGTCTTGCCGCAGATGAGGATGTTCACCTTCTGGTTGGGCGTGTACGCGGGCGGCGTCTGGCTGAAGTGCTTGGTCAGCTGCGCGCTGGCCATGATGCGATCGGTGTTGGGATCGATGCACACCGCCACCACCACCATCTGCCCCAGGCGCAGCGGGCCACCCTGCTCGCGGTAGGGCAGCAGCAGATCCTTGGGCAGTCCCCAGTCGAGAAATGCGCCCGCCTGCTGATGGATGTCGGTCACGCGCAGGTTGGCGAACTCACCCACCATGGCGTGCGGCGTTTCGGTGGTGGCGACCAGGCGATCCTCGGAGTCGCGGTACAGGAACACGTCCACCTGCACGCCGGGCCTGGCGTTGCGCGGCACGTACTTGCCCGGCAGCAGGATCTCGCCGAGCGGCCCGCCATCGAGATACGCGCCGGACTGCGTCTGGCGGGTGATGGTGAGCAGGTTGCGCTTGCCGATGGCGGCCATGGGCTGCGCAGCGTAGGCAATGCACGCGTGGCGCATTGGGATCGCGTTCAGTGATGCCAAAAAGCAGCGGTCGGGGTATTGCACGGCCCCGGGGGGTCGCACTATCTTCTTGTCCATTCAGGGGTTGATTCGAACAAGCTGGTCTCTCCCGGGCGGTATCCGGGCAGTTGAAGAAGAGAAACCTGACACATCCGGAGAAAGCATTCCATGCGATACGGTCTCATGTTCGTTGCGATGGCCACCTTGTCGGCCAGCGCGTTGGCGGTTCACAATGGCGCGTCAGATGCGAATGAGATCGCGAGGACGCAGATCTCCGATCTGAACCATGACGGTGTCATCGACGGCGCGGACACGGGCCTGTTCCTGCTCGGTGAGGAAGCGCCCGTGGACGAGCTTGCTCCCGAGATGCCGCTTCCCCAGGCGCAATTCGTTGCGGCCGGCGCGCGAGGCCTGTACGGCAACGGGTACATCGTCGATGTTGCGGGCACGAAGTATTCCGTGATCGACGTGTACATCAAGTGGGGATCCGCCGTCGGCACCGGCACTGCCGGCGAGCGCGTGGTGGCTGTCTTCGGTCAGTCGACCACCGACACCGCGACGGGTGGCGTGGACAAGACCGCCCGATACGAGAACAGCGCCAGCCTTCCCTTTCAGCACCTGAACACGAGTTGGCTGCCGGGCAATGCCAATGGCAACAGCACCTGGGATTCGTTCCTGACCGTCGGCGCCCGCACGCAGGGAGCGGGCAATTCCGCCAATGTCACGGCGGACACCTTCTTCCTGAACGCCACGGCTGCCAATGCCGCCGGCGTTGCGGCGGTGACGGGTGGATCGGACTCGATGACACCAGCACGATTCGTTGGTGCGGGCGTGTACCAGGTGAATCCGCTCGACACAGGCTGGGAAACCAACGTGGCCACGTTCTCGGATTCCATGATCCTGATCGGTCGCTTCACGCTGAAGACGAGTGACGTGGTCGCTGCAGGCGGCAACGTGAAGATGAAGGTGCGGACCAACTTCACGGGCAAGTCGACGGCGCAGGGCGGTGGCACCACCCTGTACACCATCTCTGCCGCCAACCTGAAGAGTGATGCGCAGACGCAGTACACGGTCTCGGGCCAGACGTGGACCTTCGACTCGAGCTTCCAGGGCACGGACCTGAATCAGCAGGCTTGGACCTTCCCCACCATGACGCTGTTCGTGCCGAGCCAGTATGCAACCATTCAGTCGGCGATCGATGCGGCGCCTGCGACGGGCGGCTGGACCGTGCTGGTTGCGCCGGGCACCTACAACGAAACCATCGACCTGAAGGGCAAGGCGATCACCGTGAAGGCATCGGGAAGTCGCGCGAGCACCATCATTGATGGCACCGGCAAGAGCACTTCGGTGGTTCGTGCAGTGACGAGCGAGACCTCGGCGACGGTTCTGCAGGGGTTCACCATCCGCAATGGAAAGACTGGTTCCACCCCGAGTTTCGATGCGACGCTGCGGCTGGGTGGCGGCATCTATCTGGAGCGAACCAGTCCGACCATTCGCGACTGCGAATTCGTCAGCAATGCGTCGGCCTACGGCGGTGGGCTTTATGGCCTCTACAGCAGTTCGCTCCTTGACGGATGTTCGTTCAGTCAGAACAACGCCACCTCCATGGGAGGAGGTCTGGAGTTCTTCGGCGGAAGTCCGGTGATGACGAATTGTTCGTTCACGAGCAATGTTGCGCTGAGTCTGGGCGGCGGCGCGCATCTCGTCCAGCACTCTTCGGGCGGCTTCCCCACGATGAATTCCTGCACCGTGACGGGCAACCGAACCAGTGTGGACGGTGGTGGTGGAGTGTCTGTTGCTCCGTATCTTGGCCTGCCGCTTCCACTTTTGAATGCTTGCACCATCCAGAACAACACCGCGCAGGGCCGTGGTGGTGGCCTGTGGTCGCCTGTCGATGCCGTGAGCCCGGGCCCCAATGTCCGGTTGCTCAACAACAACATCTGCAACAACATCAGCGTGAGCAACAAGCGCGAGAACACGTGGGCGCTGTATCAGGACGACGGTGGCAACACCATCTGCGACTGCTTCAGCGACATCGATGGAAACGGAAGCGTGAACACCGGCGACATCGGATTCGCGCTGCTCTTCGTGGGCGACGCCACCGATCCCGACTACATCCAGCCGGATCAGGACATGAACGGATTCGTGGACACCGGCGACATCGCGCTGCTTCTGCTGAATTTCGGCAGCTGCAACTGACGATCCGGCTCGGCTGATAGATTCCGACGCCATGCGCACCACGCGTATGGCGTCGGTTTTCTTTTTGAGCCTGCTCACCGGCTGCGGCTACCAGCTGCAGGGCCGCGTGGTGCAGGGCGGATTCGGCACCATCTCGCTGGTGGATCCGACCGATCAGCGCCTGCAGGTGCAGGGCGTGCCCGGCGTGCGCGTGCAGCTTGTGCGCGACCCCAACC
>CAIPQY010000204.1 GCA_903867275.1 uncultured bacterium
GCCAACGAGATCAAGGCGCTGCGCGCGCAGCGGGGGTCGGTGAGTCACGAGGACTATCAGGCCGTGATCGGCAAGCTTGCGCCGATGTTCGCGTGAGCGTGTGCGCGCAGCCCGCGCTCACGCCTGCGCCGCCGGCTCCACGAAGTGCCCGCGACCGCGCCGCAGCGCGGCGATGGTTTCAACCAGGCCTTCCGCCTCCACGGGTTTGCCGATCAGCCAGCCTTGCGCCGCGTCGCAGCCCTGTTCCTTCAGCCAGGCCCACTGCGTGGCGTGCTCCACGCCCACGGCGATGGCGCGCAGGCCAAGCTGGTGCGCCAGACCGATCACCGTCTGCACCGCCATCCGGTCTTCGGGCGTGCCGGGCAGCGGGCGCACGAAGCTGCGGTCGATCTTGATCTCGCTGATGGGCAGTCCGCGCAGGCTGGCCAGCGTGGCAAGGCCCGCGCCGAAGTCGTCCAGGCACACGCCCACGCCGATGGTGCGCAGCGACTCGAGCGTGGCGTGCAGGCCCTTGGCTTCGCGCAGCAGCGCGCTTTCGCCCACTTCCAGTGACAGGCGATCGGCGGCCAGCCCGCTTTCACTCAGCGCCTGGCGCACGGTGTCGATGAAGTGCTCGTTCAGCATCTGGCGCGGCGACACGTTCACCGACACGCGCAGACGCAGGCCCTGACGGTCCCAGCCCATGGCGCTGCGGCACGCCTCGCGCAGGCTCCACGCACCGATGTCGTCGATGAGGCCGGTTTCCTCGGCCACCGCCACGAAGCGGTTGGGCGGCACGCTGACGCCGCCAGGCATGTTCCAGCGGATGAAGGCCTCCACGCCGAAGGGCTCGCCGCGATCCATGCGCACCTGCGGCTGGAACACAAGGCGGAATTCCGCCTGCTCCACGGCGCGTCGCATGGCGCTGGCGATCTCCAGGTCGCCCAGCACGCGCAGGCCCATCTCGTCGTTCCAGTTGTGCGGTTCGTTCAGGCTCTGATCGCGTGCCTCGCGCGCGGCCACCTCGGCGCGGCGGATGGCGGTGGCGGCATCCAGCGTGGAACCGCTCATGGCCACCATGCCCGCGTGCACGCGCAGGCGAAGTTCGCGGCCATCCACGTGCAGCGCCATGCGCGCGTGGTGCATCAGGGCCGCCGCCACATCGGCCGCGGCGGCGTGCGCGTCCAGCGCCACCACGGCGCCCTCATCCAGCATGATGATCTCGCAGCCCTTGGGAAGCAGCGGCGCCAGACGCGTGCGCAGTTCGCTTCGAAGCAGCAGGGCGTTGTCGGCACCCACCGCGGCAGCAAGCGCGTCGAGGCGATCCACGCGCAGCGCCATCACGGCCTGCAGGCGACCCGCGGTGGCCATGCGTTCCACCATCTGCTCGGCGGTGCGACGGCGCGCATCGGCGCTGCCCACTTCCAGCAGCTGGCGGCGCCGCGCGATGCGACCCGCCACGGCCTGCAGGAGTTCGTCGGCGGTGGCGCCGGCGCCAAGCGCCTGATCCGCACCCGCCGTCAGCAGTGCGGTGTGTCGGTCGCGAAGCGCCACAACCACCAGCATGCAGCTGTGCAGCGCGTGTTCGGCGCGCACGCGCTGCGTGAAGGCCAGCGCCTCGCAGGCGGGGGAATCGATCACCGCGATGGCATCGGGCACCGTTCCCTGCGCCAGTCGCAGGGCATCCGCTGCGTCGTCGGTCACGGTCACATGCGTGCTGGTGTCGGCGAAGGCACGAAGCGCCGACTCGCGGCGGTTGCCTGCAACACCGACCAGAAGCACGCGGGACATGCGCGCGAGTCTATCGGCGCGCGAGATTCAAGGGCACGGACCGGTGTCGAGCAGCTGCAGCGCCACGTCGCCGAAATCCACGAGTCCGCTGCCGTCGATGTCGCTGTTGCAGCCCGCGCATGGGCCGAAGTCGAGCGCGGTGAGCGCCACATCGCCGAAGTCCACGATTCGGTTTCCATCCAGGTCGCTGGGGCACGCCACGTTGCCGCTCAGCTCGAAGGCCACGCTGTTCACCGCGTCGTCGGTCCACGCGCTCCAGTTGGTGTCATAGGTGGTGAAACGCATGCCCGGCGACTTGCCGCCCGACCACATCCATCCATCGCCGTCGGCGCCGTCGATGAGCACGGCGCCCACGTGCATGTACCAGGTGCCGCTGGCCAGACGGCCCGACACGGGAACGGTGAACTGATACTCCTTGCCGCCGTCCGCATTCAGGCGACCGGTGTACGACTCGGTGATCTCGCTGCCGCGCAGCACGGAGAACTGCAGTGCCGGCGCGGCGAAGGTGCTGTCGTAGAAGCGCACCGTGAATCCGCGCACGTTGTTGGGACCGGGGTAGATGTAGTTCTCGCTGCTGCCCCAGAAGCGCAGCGACGTGAGGTCGACCGCGTTCGACAGCGTGACCTTGGCGGCGACCGCCTGTGCGTAGAAGTAGGTTGCCGCATCCGGATAGGCGTGGGCGAACCAGCCGTCGGCCGTGGTGGCGCGAGTGCTGGATGCCACGATGCCCGCGCCCAGCAGGGGCAGGCAGGCAAGCGCCAGGGCGCCGGTGAAAATCTTGCGGGTGGGGGTCATCGCGAGCGCATCATTCTTGCCGATGGATCGGCCAGTTCCAAGCCCGAGTACGGCAATTGATTCGAAACAGGTGAACGGAAAGGTGCGTGGATCGCGAATTATTGTCCGTGACGGGGTGGATTTGAAGGAAAAAGGGCAGGGATCACCCGATGGGCGCGCTGGCACCATCACCATGCCGCGCATGAGCGTTCGCGTGCATGGATTCGCGTTGCGGGGCATCGAGGCGGTTCCCTGCGAGGTGGAGGTGGATCTGAGCGGCCAGGGCCTGCCTCGCACCACGCTGGTGGGCTTGCCCGATGTGGCCGTGCGCGAGGCGATCGACCGTGTGCAGACGGCGGTGGCCAACGCGGGCTTCGATTGGCCGGGCGGGCGCGTCACCATCAATCTGGCGCCAGCCGACCTTCGCAAGGAGGGGCCGGCGTTCGATCTGCCCATGGCGCTGTCGGTGCTGGCGGCGGGCGGGGCGGTGAAGCGCGACAAGGGTGCGGTGCAACTGGATCGCTGGCTGATCGCGGGCGAGCTGGCGCTGGATGGTCGCGTGCGGCCGGTGCGCGGTGCGATCTGTCTGGGCATTCTGGCCAAGCAGGCAGGCTTCGAGCAGGTGATGGTGCCCGTGGAGAACGCCGCCGAGGCGGGCGCGGTGCAGGGGGTGCGCGCGGTTGGCGTGGCCACGCTGCAGCAGGCCATCGCGGTGCTTGCCGGCATGGAGCAGGGCGTGGCGGCGCCGCCACCAGGTGATGCGGA
>CAIPQY010000205.1 GCA_903867275.1 uncultured bacterium
GATCAGCACGCGGTCGCCGGCCTGCATGCCGTCGCGCAGCGACAGCTTCGCCTGATGGTTGCGCACGCGATCCCACGCGGTCGATCCATCGCGCTTCAGATCATCGATCGAATAGACCTCGGGCTCCGTCTTCACCAGCCAGTGCTTCACGGTCATGCTTCAGTTCCAGCTGAGGCCCTTGGGCCATTCCTTGGCGCTCTGCGCATCCGCACCCGCCACCACCGACTCGAGTCCACTGATCACCTTCGCCACCATGCGTGCACGCTCCCATGGATCGGCGCACGCCAGCAGTTCGTAGCGCGCGTCCTCGTCCTGGATCAGCGCCGCACCAACCAGCTCCACCACGGCTGCGGTCGGCACATCCTCCCGCTCGGCCCATGCGCTGGCGGCCTTCACG
The DNA here is from genome assembly GCA_903867275.1 of uncultured bacterium. GTDB lineage: Bacteria > Planctomycetota > Phycisphaerae > Phycisphaerales > SM1A02 > SYAC01. Next base: position 398 of record CAIPQY010000205.1, read on the forward strand.
CTGGAGAGTCGTTGCACGAGCGGCCGCTGCAGCATCTGCTTCAGCACGCGACGCGCTTCAGGCATGCGCGGCGGTCCGCCCTGCAGGGGCTCCATTGGCCGCAGCCGTGCCTGTCGGTACAGGCGCTTGCCATCCACTTCCTCGACGGACACGATCTCCGCGCGACACACTCCGTGCAGCAGGATGGTGTGTCGGCCATCCGGAAGCCGCTGGTGCTGCACGATCTGCCCCACGCACACCGCGGGTCGAAGCATGGGCACGCCGCGGCTCACCTCGGGCAGGTCGGTGTCGATGGTGGCCATCGCGATCGGTCGCGCCGTGAGCAGCGAACCGCCCTTCATCTCGGACAGGCACGCATCCACCATCTGCCGGTAGCGCGGCTCGAACACGTGAAGCCCCTGCACCGCATGCGGCAGCAGCACCGTGTTGCCCAGCGGGAACAGCGGCACCGGTCTCGTGAAGTCCACGGTGATCGTCTTGGCCATCGAAGGCGCATGCTAGGCACGCACACGCCACGCGACGAGCCCGGCTTCAGGCCAGCACGGCCTGCGACAGACCCGCGCCAGTGCGCACCGATCGACGGCGCGCATACGCCATTCGATACAGCGTGACCAGATCATCCTGGTCCACGGAACCGACCGAGGCGTTGCCAAGCAGGTCGCCATCCACAGCCGGTACGCGACCATCCGACAGAACCGTGACCCGGCGCAGCATGTCGAGATGCGCCCAGATCTCCTCGCCGCATGCGGGCATGGGCGCCTCGGGAATGGGGTTGCCCCACGGATCGCGCTGCGGCGGCGCATCCACCACCGCCCCGTCGGCGTCGCGCGACCAGGTCTGCAGGAACATGGTCACCCACGGCACGCTCTCGCGCAGTCGCTCCACGCGCGGCAGCAGCCAGGGATGCACCAGCGCACCGCCGGCATGCCCGCGACCCATCGCCAACGCATGCAGTGCCTGCAACGCACCCTCGAAGTCGGCCGGTCCCATCATGGTGCGATACCCGGGCGCATCCACGGCATGCAGATCCGCCGTGATCACGTCCACATCCAGTCGCTGCAGATCCTCGACCGCGGTGGGCGAACGCAACTCGGTTCGAACCTCGATCGCCAGCGCACCCGCCGCGCGAATGCGGTCCACGAACGCGTGCACGTCGGGATGGATCATGGGATCGCCCGCACCCGCCAGCGTCACCGCCACGTCACGCGCCTCGGCCACGCGCGACAGCAGGCGCTCGAGCCGTTTGGCCGTCATCGGAGGCCGCTGCAGCGAACCGAAGCGATGCGGGCTCGTCAGTCCGCAGCCGCGACGCCCCGTGCAGAGTTCGATCACCAGGTGCTGCGGCACCAGGTTCGGTGCGGCGTCCGACTGCCGCGCCACCGCCCCCAGCATGGTCTCCATCGACAGCACCGCATCACCGTGCATCAGCGGCTCAAGCGCCAGGCGCATGCGACGCGCGGCGCGCGGCGTGTCCATGATCAGGCGCTCGCGGAATCCCGCGATCGACATGGGCGCGCGAAGTCGCTCCGCATGACCGGACCAGTCCATGCGCGTGTCCAGCCATGCCCCGATGCTGCGCACCGTGCCCTGCTCCAGCGCCTTCACCGCCACGCTCGACAGCAGGCAACCGCTCGATCCCGCGGGGCCCAGCGCGAACTGCATCCACGGCCGTGCAGGCAGCGTGGACAGGCGCTGCACCATCGCGTCCACACCCCACGGCTCGCGCACCGCCACCAGCGGCCAGTCCGGTCCGCACAGGAACACCTCGCTCGCCTGATGCAGTTCCATCGCGGCGCGCATCGCCCCGGGTGCAAGCACCTCATCGAACACGCTGCGCCCACCGATGCCGCCACGCCAGCAGGCATCGGCCCAGGCACGCGAGGTGAATCGACTGCGCGCATCGCCCTCCACCACATCGCCGTCCCACGCAAGCAGCTCCAGTCGGTCACGCACCTCCAGGCCGTCCAGCGCCGGCGTGGCGTCCCAGCCCTTCGGGGCCACCATCACCACGCGGTGCAGTTCCTTCGAATGCAGCAGCCGCTTCAGCGTGTGATGCAGCACCGAACGATCACCAAGCTCCGCCTCCAGGCTGCGCTCCACGCCCGTGCCGCCACGCACGGGATCGATCGGCACCACCGCGATCGCCCGATGCGATTCGCGCGTCACCTGCACCGCCGCGGCTGCCGGGGCGGCCCGACGGGACACGGGCACACGCGGCAACGGCGGCACGCGGCGAATCGCGAAGCGTTCCAGCGCCTCGCGCAGCGTCATCTGATCGCTGTGTCGCTTGGTGCACCCACCTTCGGTCGCATCGATCACGCGCGAGCCTGCGCGACGATCCTCGTCGAACGCCGCTTCCAGCGCCGCACGCTCGCGACGAAGCATGGCATCCATCAGCACCGTGCGGCCACCGCGATCGGCTTCGCGCACCAGTCCACCCGAACGCAACGCGATGCGCTGGGCGTGCAGCCAGTCCCACGAACGGAACGCGTTCGTCTCCAGCGCCCAGGCGCGATCAAGCGCATGACCTGGCGCATGCGCCACACCGTCGACGAACGCAAGGTCCACGCCAACCAGCGCCACGGGATCGCAACCCAGATGGCGCAGCAGCAGATGCACCGCAAGCGTGGCGTCGCTGTCCTGCGCATCGCACGCCACGGCAAGCACGCTCGGCGCCAGCATTGGATCGTTCGCCGCATCGCCCCATGCAACCACCGGCGCACCGCTGGCGATCGCTGCCTCTGCATCCACGCTGCGAGGCGATTCGCAGGCCACGACAACATCCGGTCGCACGCCCAAACGCTCCAGCGGCCCCATGGCATCCATGGTGGCCACCACCAGTCGGCGCTGCGCCAACGAACCTTCCGCCAGCAGTGCGCCGTTGCGGGCCAGACTGGGGCCCGCCGACACCAGCACGCCAAGGCAGCCCTTCGCCGCATCGTGCCACGCGTGGCCCACATCGCTCGCGATCAGGGCCTGCCACAACGCGGCGCGTCTGGCAGTGCGTGATTCAGGCGAGTCGGGAAGCATGCGGGCAGCGTATATCTGCACGCCCCACCATGGACTGGCTCCTCTCCCATCCGATTCCCGTGCTTCTGCTGGCGTGCATCGTCGGCATCGTGGTTGGATGGAGCGCCCTGGAGCGACAGAGCGCACGACGACTCGCAGTGGCTGGCGCGATCGTGGCCATCGGCGCCGCGCTCGCCGGTCTGGCATGGACCATCGACACGCCGTCGGAATGCGCCGAACGCACCGTGCTGGCGTTCATCGAGCGCGCGGTGGCGGCCGACGCGGTCGGTGCCGCGCGTCACCTGGCGCCCGAGGCGCACATCCACTTCGGCGGATTCAACCAGCCCGGCATGGATCGCCCCGAGATCGACCGCGACCTGGCCTCGCTGCAGGCGCGACACCGCGTGCAAGCACACACCAACTTGCGCGTGGGCTCCACGGGCACCCGCGATGCGCAGGAGGTGGAAGTCGCCTGCCTCACCGAGACCCAATCGAGCCCCGGACGCGTGCTCACCGTCTGGAGCTTCCGCGTGCAGCGCGACCCCGACGCACGCTGGCGCATCCACGCCATCTCCTTCGACCTGCTGGCCGGATCCGCGCCCCGACCCGGCATCTTCTGAACCGCCGCCCCCGCAAAGGCCGATGCACTGCACATGCGATCGCTCAGCCGCATCCTGCTGGCCGTGGTGTGCATCGGGCTGCTGCTCGGTGGTGGCTGGCTCGCCATCGCGCTCACGCAGACCGCGCGGCTGCAGATGCAGGTGGTGCAGCTTGAAGAGCAGGTGCGCCGCGAACAGGAACTTCGCCAACGCATGGCCGATCGGCTGGGTCGCACGCGCCGGCTGGGTCGGCTGCAGGTGATCGAGCAGCATCGCATCGACGATCCCGCGGCCAAGCCGCTGTCGGCCGCCAGCGCCGCCGAACTTCCCGCCACCAGCATCGCTTCCACCGTTGAATTCGTCGAGCTTGATGACCGCGGCCACGAGATCGGTTCGCGTCGCGTCACGGTTCCCGGTCGCGTGGTGTTCCTCGATGCGTGGACGGTGCGCTTCCCGCAGCAGGGCGTGATCGACGACGATCCCATGCGCGGCCACACGCTGTCGCTGCTGCGCCGCATCTATTCCGACCAGATGGCGCCCGCCAACGGCTTCGCCATCGACACGCCCGGCGCCGTGCCCGACGGCTACGCGGCCACCGACGGCGCGCGCTTCGAGCAGGCCTTGTGGAAGCGCTTCTGGGCACTCGCCACCGATCCAGCCGTGGCCGCCGAACAGGGCGTGCGCGTGGCACAGGGCGAAGCGGTGTACAAGCCCATCATGCCCGGCCAGTGCTTCGATGTGGAACTCGAGAGCGCCGGCGGGCTGATCCTGCGCCCCACCACCGCGCCGCAGAAGTGATCCGCACCGCGCTACCTTCCACGGATGCGAACCGTGGATCTGCGCTCCGACACCGTCACCCGACCGACCGAAGCCATGTGGGAGGCGATGCGCGCCGCGCCGCTTGGCGACGATGTGCTGGGCGATGAACCAACCGTTGCACGACTGGAAGCGCGCGTGGCGGCGATGCTGGGCAAGGAAGCCGCGCTGTTCGTGCCGAGCGGCACCATGGCGAACCAGCTTGCCATCCGCTGCCACTGCGAGGCCGGCGATGAGATCGTCACGCACCGCGACAGTCACATCATCCACTACGAGACCGGCGCCCCCGCCGCCATCTCGGGCTGCATGATCCGCACCATCGAAGGCCCGGGCGGCCTGTTCGATGCGCAGGCCGTGCTCGCCACGCGCCGCAATCACGACATCCACTCGCCACGCCCGCGCCTGCTGGTGGTCGAGAACACGCACAACCGCGGCGGCGGCACCGTGTGGAGCGCGGATGCCTTCGCGCAGGTCGCCCGCGCCGCGCGTGAACTGCAGATGCAGGTGCATGTGGATGGCGCGCGCCTGTGGAACGCCTGCGTCGCCGC
>CAIPQY010000206.1 GCA_903867275.1 uncultured bacterium
GCGAAGGAAATGGGCGGCGCGGTGGATCCGAACCCGATCATCTTCATGAAGAACCCGGCGAGCGTGATCCGCGACGGCGACGCCATCGAGATTCCGCCGATCTGCCGCGAGCACGGTCCGCAGGTGGACTTCGAGGGCGAGCTTGCGGTGGAGATCGGTCGCGATTGCCGCGATGTGTCCGAGGCTGACGCGCTGCGCGTGGTGCGCGCCTATCGCGCCGCCAATGACGTGAGCGCGCGCTGGTGGCAGAAGAGCGGCTCCGGCGGCCAGTTCTGCCGCGGCAAGAGTTTCGACACGTTCTGCCCGCTCGGCGACCCCATGCCGGCCGAGAAGGTTGCTGACCCCGGTGCGCTGCGCCTGCAGACCCGCGTGAACGGTCACCTGATGCAGGATGCGGTCACCGGCCAGATGTTCCACAGCGTGCAGCGCATCATCGCCGCGCTCAGTCGCGGCACCACGCTGCTCGAGGGCACGATCATCCTCACGGGTTCGCCCGCAGGCGTGGGGCATGCGCGAACGCCGCCCGTGTACCTGAAGCAGGGCGACGTGGTGGAAGTGGAGATCGCCGGCGTGGGGCGCGTGCGCAATCCGGTGCGCGAACTCCCATGAATGACGCGCCGGGGCGCGTGAGCCTTGGTGCACGGGCCTGCATCGCGCTGGTGAGGGGCTATCAGGTCGCGCTCTCGCCCTTGCTCGGTGGCCGCTGCCGCTTCGCCCCCAGTTGCTCGCACTATTCCATCGAGGCGTTCCAGCGGCACGGCACGCTGCGCGGCCTGTGGCTCACGCTGTGGCGCGTGGGTCGCTGCCACCCGTGGGGCGGTTCGGGCGACGATCCGGTGCCTTGATCGGCGCCTTCAGCGCCAGCGCGCCCAGTGGCGGTGCGTGCTGCAGCAGCGCCGCTCGGTAGTCCTCCAGCGTGCGCGTCTCGTGCGGCCGGATCTGCAGGATGAAGTCCACGCCATCCGGCAGCCCGTGCTGCTCGTGACGGAACGCCTCGCGCAGCAGCCGCTTGATGCGGTTGCGCTTCACCGCGTTGCCCACGCGCCGCGAGATGCTGATGCCCAGCCTCGGATGCGCCAGACCATTGGGCGCACCAAGCATGCTGGCGAATCCCAGGTCGCGCCGCAGCCGCAGGTCATAGGCGCGCTTGAAGTCGCGGTCGAGACGCACGCGCATGCGCGCGGGGAATCCAAGTGGGGCGCTCATCCGGCCTGCTCCAGTTCCAGCTGGTAGCGCTTCAGCATCGCCTGCCGATTGAGCAGCCCGAGCAGGCGCGTGCCATCCAGCACGGGCAGGCACTCCACGTCGTGGCGACTGAAGCGGTCCATCGCCATGTCCAGCGTGTCGCTGGGTTGCAGGCGTGGCAGGTCGTCGCGCGTGAGTTCCTCCACCGTGAGCAGCGGAATGATCTCCCGGTTCAGCAGCGTTTCGCGCAGATCGCGCGAGGTCACCATGCCGCGGTAGCGGCCGTCGGCTTCCTGCACCACGAATTCGTCGATGTTTCGCTGCTGCAACATTTCCACCAGGCGGCTGGCGGGTTCGTGCGGTTGCACCGGCTCGGGTTGGTGCAGATCCAGATCGGCCACGCGCACGCGCCGCAGCACGGTGAGATCGCTCAGGCTGCCCAGCCGGATGCCCAGCACGCTCAGCGAGGCGGTGTAGATGCTCTCGCGGTGCAGCAGGCGGCTCATGGTGGTGGCGATCACGGCTGTCAGCATGAGCGGCAGGATCACGCTTGGAATGTGGGTGAGTTCGTACACCAGCAGCACGCCGGTCAGCGGGGCATGCGCGGTGGCGGCGACCATGGCGGCCATGCCCACCAGCGCACACTGCGATGGATCCGGCGCGCTGGCGAATCCGGCCGCATGCAGCCCCAGCCCGAACGCACCGCCGGTGAGTGCGCCCATCAGCAGGCTTGGCGCGAACATGCCGCCCGAACCTCCCGAGCCCAGCGTGAGGCATGTGGCAACCGCCTTCACGAAGCCCGCGAACAGCAGCGACACGGCCACGCTGGCCATCACCATGGGCGTGTCGGCCAGCGCCGGACCATACAGCGAGCCTGCCAGCAGGCTGCGCGTGTCGTGGTATCCCGCGCCGAAGAAGGGCGGCAGCAACTCGCCGAATGGGCGTCGCCAGAAATAGAGGGCGCCGAGCAGTGCCAGCATCAGTGCACCGATCGCGGGTCGAAGATTGCGCGGCACGCGCAGGCGCGAGAAGAAGCGCTCGGCTGCCGGCAGCAATCGCATGAATCCCACCGCAGGCAGCGCGCAGAAGATGCCCAGCGCCACGAAGGCGGGCGTCTGCGCAAGCGAGAACACGCCTGCCTGTCCCTCGAACACATCAGGCACCGCGCCGAACAGCGGCTGCTGCGAGCCGAGCACCGTCTGGGTGGTGGCGGCGCTCACCACGCTGGCCACCACGATGGGCGTGAAGGTGCGCAGCGAGAAGTCACGCAGGATCACTTCAAGCGTGAAGAAGATGCCGGCCATGGGCGCGTTGAACACCGACGCGATGCCAGCGGCCGCGCCACACCCAAGCAGCGTGGCCATGCTTGCACCATTGCCACCAAGCCATCGCGCAGCATTGCTTCCGATGGTGGCACCAATGGTCACGATCGGCCCCTCGGGACCTGCACTGCCACCCGAACCGATCGTGAAGGTGCTGGCAAGCCAATGTCGAATGCCGATGCGAAGTGGAATGCTGGATCCCTGGCGATTCACCGCGTACAGCACCCGCGACACGCCATGTCCACGGAAGGCCGACGGCACCAGCCAGAACACCGCGCCGGTGAGCAGTGCGCCCACCACCGGTGCCGCCAGCACCGCGGCCTGACGCATCCACGGCTCGGCGGCCTCCATGCGTTCCGGCAGGCGTTCCAGCCAGCGGATGGGCATGATGAACGCGATCGCGGCCACACCCATCAGCGCACCCACGCCGGCGGCAACGGCCAGCAGCCACCACTCCCGGTCCAGACCCAGGCGCAGTCGAAGGCGTGTGGAAAGGGTGTTCCAATGCCGCATCCGTGCGAGGGTAGCGGTGGAAGTGGGGCTTTCGGCCCAATCCGAGGGGGGCAACAGTGGGCTTCCCCGGACACGGGGGCTTCGGCTACACTATGTGGCTCGGCAAACGCCCCACATTTGGAGGAAACGCACTGTGATCGAAGCCCTGCTCAGCGACGAAATCGTGGACAAGTTCGGTGGCCGCTTCAAGCTGACGGCGCTCATCCAGAAGCGCCTCCAGGAGCTCATCGAGGGCGCCCGCCCGCTGGTGGACCGCCACGGCCGCAGCGATCTTGAGATCGTGGTGGCCGAGATCATGGAAGAGAAGATCACGCTGGACTGGGATGCGTGCGGCCTGGAGCGCCCCGCGCAGCCCAAGAAGAAGGGCTGAACGCCCGCTTGCGGCCTTCGCGGCCGCTTCGCATACTGATCCAAGCCCGGAGAGGTGTCAGAGCGGTTGAACGAGCCAGTCTCGAAAACTGGTAGTGGGCTAGTCCTACTCGTGGGTTCGAATCCCACC
>CAIPQY010000207.1 GCA_903867275.1 uncultured bacterium
CAACAATGTCTACATCTATCCCGCGGTGGGTCTGGCGGTGTACGTGACGCAGGCCAGCCGCGTGACCGACGACATGTTCCTGCGCGCGGCGGAAAGCCTGGCCGAGCAGGTGACCGACGAGGATCTGCGCGTGGGCCTGATCTATCCGCCGGTGGCCGAGATCCACGAGACGCTGGTGAAGGAAGCGATCGACGTGGCGACCATGATCTTCGACAAGGGTCTGGCGCGCGTGCCTCGGCCGGCGGACATCGCCGCGTTCGTGCGCGCGCAGGTGTACGACCCGTCGTATCCCGACTGAGCGCGTTCAGCGCGGCGCGCCGCGATCGCGCCAGGCGAGCAGCCGCAGCCCGTTCAGCACCACGGCCACCGTGCTGCCTTCGTGCATGATCACCGCAAGCGTGGTGTTCACCACGCCGCTCAGCGTGAGCGGAATGAGCAGCAGCACCATGCCCATGCTCACGAACACGTTCTGTCGGATCACGCCGCGCGCGAAGCGGGCGAGCGCCACGGCGAAGGGGATGCGGCCAAGGTCATCGGCCATCAGCGCCACGTCGGCGGCTTCCAGTGCAACGTCGGTGCCGCCGCGACCCATCGCCACGCCCACGGTGGCCATCGCCAGCGCGGGTGCGTCGTTCACGCCGTCGCCCACCATGGCGATGGCGTGATGCTTGTGCAGCAATTCGCGCACGGCGGTGATCTTGTCCTCGGGCAGCAGTTCGGCACGGATCTCGTCCACGCCCACCGACGCGCCGATGGCCTTGGCCACCGCGGTGCGGTCGCCGGTGAGCATCACCACCGGGCGCACGCCGAGTGACTGCAGTCGCGCGATGGCGGCGCGGGCGTCGGGGCGCTCGCGGTCGCTGAGCGCGATCGCACCTTGCGGCACGCCATCGAGCAGCACGGTCATGATGGTGTGGCCTTGCCCGTCGAGCTGGTTGATGGCCTGCTGCAGCGCCGCGGGCACCGGTGCGCCGCTCTCAGCGAGCAGGCGCGGCGAACCAGCCTGCAGTCGCGCACCTTGCAGCGTGCCTTCAAGACCCTTGCCCTTGATCGCGGCCACGCCTTCGGCGGAGAGCATGGGCACGCCGCGCGTTTCAGCGGCCAGCACCACGGCGCGCGCGATCGGATGTTCGCTGCGGCGTTCCAGCGCGGCGGCCAGTGACAGCAGGCGCGCTTCGTCCACGCCGGGCACGGTGGCCATGGTCACGATTTCGGGGCGACCTGCGGTGATCGTGCCCGTCTTGTCCATGGCGATCGCGCGGATCTCGGCGAGGCTTTCCAGATGCAGGCCACCCTTGATCAGCACGCCACTGCGGGCGGCGCGCGCCACGCCGGCCAGCACGGCGGCGGGGGTGCTGATGGCCAGCGCGCACGGACTTGCGCCCACCAGCATGGCGATCGCGCGCAGCAGCGCCTGATCGAACGGCAGCCAACCCAGCAACGGCGGCAGCACGATGGCGGCCACGGTGCCGGCCACCACGCAGGGCACGTAGATGCGCGTGAACGCTTCCGCCGTGCGCTGCGTGCGACCCTTCTGGTGCTGCGCTTCCTCCACCAGACGGATCATGCGCGACATGGTGCTGTCGGCGGAGCGCTTGGTCACGCTCACTTCCAGGCTTCCGTCGCCGTTCACGGTGCCGGCGAACACGTCGTCGCCCGGCGACTTCTCCACCGGCACGCTCTCGCCGGTGATGGGGCTCTGATCCACCGCGCCCGAGCCAGCGCGCACGCGTCCGTCGGCGGGCAGTCGTTCGCCGGGGCGCACGATCACCACATCATTGACCTGCAGCTGCTCCACCGGCACTTCCTGTTCCTGCGTGCCGCGCAGCAGACGCGCGGTCTTGGGTGCCAGCTTGCCCAGCGCGCGGATGGCCTTGCGCGCCTGACCCATGGCGTAGTGCTCCAGCGCGTTGCCGAGCGCGAACAGGAACAGCAGCAGACCGCCATCGACCCACTTGCCGATGAAGGCCGCGCCCACGGCGGCCACCACCATCAGGAAGTCCACATCGAGATGCGCACGAAGCGCAAGCTTCAGGCCGCGCACGAACGCCTCCAGACCGGCGATCAGGTATGCGGCCATGAACAGCGCCAGCTGCAGTTCGCGTGGCGCGCCGATCCATTCCCGCTGCATCGCGTAGGCCGTGGCCAGTGCCACGCCTGCAAGCACGGGCACCAGCAGTTCCGAGATGCCGGAGCCTTCCTCGCCGTGCGGTTCCATGTCATGCGAGGAGGGGATGGCGTCGTCGGTCACGCGTTGGAAGATAGCCGCGTGGCGATACCATGACGCGAATGGACACCTTCCGATTTCCACCGCCAACCCCGAGCGACCTTGGTGACCGCGAAGTGCCGCGTGACGGCGCGCGTCTGCAGGGCGTGCGCGTGGCGCTGCTGGTGACCGGAGGCATCGCGGCGTTCAAGGCGCCCATGATCGCGCGTGCGCTGCGACGGCAGGGCGCGCAGGTGACCGCCTTCTGCAGCGAGGAAGCGCTTCGCTACGTCACGCAGGACGCGATGGAGTGGAGCACCACGAATCCGGTGGTGGTGCGGCTGTCGGCCCACGCCGAGCATCTGTCCGATGCCGCGCCCTTCGATGCATATCTGGTCGCGCCCGCCACGGCGGCCACCATCGCGCGCATGGCGTGCGGTCTGGCCGAGGGCGTGGTCGGCGCCACGCTGGCCAGCGCCATCGGACGCATGGAGCGAGGGCAGGCGCGCGTGCTGGTGGCGCCCACCATGCACGGCAGCATGCACACCAGCATTCTTGTGGAGAATCTGGAGAAGCTGCACCGCATCGGCGTGCGGGTGATTCCGCCGCGCGACGCCTACGGCAAGCACAACCTTCCGGATGAAGCCACGCTGGTGCAGGAAGTGTGCGCGGCGATGGAAGGCGCATCCACGAAGACGACCAC
>CAIPQY010000208.1 GCA_903867275.1 uncultured bacterium
CCGTGCGCGATGCCGCTTTCGGGCTGACGAAGGCCCAGCTCCTCGATCATGGCCTTGAACCGGTCGCGGTCCTCGGCCTCGTCGATGCTGCCGATGCCGGTGCCAACCAGCGGCACGCCGCTCTTCACCAGTCCATGCGCCAGGTTCAGCGGCGTCTGGCCACCGAACTGCGCGATCACGCCGGCCACCTTGCCGCTGCGGCCGGCCACTTCCACGCCGCCGCCGTTCAGGCGCTCGACCACGTTCAGCACGTCCTCGAGCGTGAGTGGCTCGAAGAACAGCAGGTCGCTGGTGTCGAAGTCGGTGCTCACCGTCTCGGGGTTCGAGTTGATCATCACGCTCTCGAGGCCCATGTCCTCGCACGCAAAGGCCGCCTGGCAGCAGCAGTAGTCGAACTCGATGCCCTGACCGATGCGGTTGGGGCCACCACCCAGGATGACGATCTTCTTCGTGTCGGTGACGCGGATCTCGTCGTCGATCACGGGCTTGCCGTCCACGAAGCGCGGCGCTTCGTAGGTGCTGTAGAAGTAGGGCGTCAGCGCCTCGAACTCGGCGGCACAGGTGTCCACCAGCTTGTACACCGGCTCGATGCCCAGCTTCTTGCGGTGCGCGCGCACCTGCAGGATGTTGTCGGGCGTGATGGCGCCCAGATACAGGTTGGCCAGCTGCGCATCGCTGTAGCCGCGGCGCTTGGCCTCGAACAGCGTGGCGCGCGGCAGGTCCTCCAGGCGCTTGTGCACGCACAGCACATCCTCGAACTCCACCAGTTCGCGCAGCTGATCGATGAACCACGGGTCGTAGCCGCTGAGCTGGTTGATGCGCTCGTTGCTCCAGCCGCTGCGCAGCGCGTAGCGCACGTAGTACAGGCGGCCCTGGCTTGGCACGCTGAGCTTGCGCGCGATGGTCTCGTCGGACAGCGGCCACACCGGCTCGCTGCCGTCGGGCATGCGGCCGCCTTCGCGCTGCGACTGCAGCCAGCGGTCGTTGCGATCCAGGCCGAAGCCGAAGCGCTTCACCTCCATGCTGCGGATGGCCTTCTGCAGCGCCTCCTGGAAGGTGCGGCCGATGCTCATCGCCTCGCCCACGCTCTTCATCTGCGTGGTCAGGCGCTCGTCGGCCTCGGGGAACTTCTCGAAGGTCCAGCGCGGCATCTTCACCACCACGTAGTCGATGCTTGGCTCGAAGCAGGCGCTGGTGGTGCCCACCACGTCGTTCTTCAGTTCATCCAGCGTGTAGCCCACCGCCAGCTTGGCGGCGATGCGCGCGATGGGAAAGCCCGTGGCCTTGCTTGCGAGCGCGCTGCTGCGGCTCACGCGCGGGTTCATCTCCACCACCACCTGCTCGCCGGTCTTCGGGTCCACCGCGAACTGCACGTTGCTGCCGCCGGTCTCCACGCCCACCGCGCGCATGATGGCGAACGCCGCGTCGCGCATGCGCTGATACTCCTTGTCGGAGAGCGTCATGATGGGGGCCACGGTGATGCTGTCGCCCGTGTGCACGCCCATGGCGTCGATGTTCTCGATGCCGCACACCACGATGCAGTTGTCGTGGCGGTCGCGGATCACCTCCAGCTCGTATTCCTTCCAGCCCAGCACGCTCTGGTCGATCAGCACCTGGCCGATCATGCTGGCCGCGATGCCGCGGCGCACGATCTCCTCCACCTCTTCCATGTTGTAGGCGATGCCGCCGCCGGTGCCGCCCAGCGTGAAGGCCGGGCGGATGATCGCGGGCAGGCCGATCTCCTGCACGAAGCTCTTCGCGTCCTCGAGGGTGGTGACGGTGCGCGACTTCGGCTGGCGCAGGCCCAGGCCCTCCACGATGTGGCGGAACACCTCGCGGTCCTCGCCGCGGCGGATCGCCTCGCGGTTGGCGCCGATCATCTTCACGCCCAGTTCGCGCAGCGTGCCCTGGTCGTGCAGCGCGCAGGCGCAGTTCAGCGCGGTCTGGCCACCCAGCGTCGGCAGCAGCGCGTCGATGGGCGTGCCCAGTTCGCGTTCCTTCTCGATGATCTTGCGCACGCACTCGGGCGTGATGGGCTCGATGTAGGTGCGGTCGCTCAGCGCCGGATCCGTCATGATCGTGGCGGGGTTGCTGTTCACCAGCACCACGCGGTAGCCCTCCTCGCGCAATGCCTTGCAGGCCTGCGTGCCGGAGTAGTCGAACTCGCAGCCCTGGCCGATGACGATGGGGCCGCTGCCGATGATCAGGATCGTGTGGATGTCGTCGCGTCGGGGCATGAAGGGAGCGGGCCTCGGCGTTGGGTTGGCGGGCGTGCCGAGCGGCTCGGCACAAACGGTCCGAGTGTAGCGCGGTTGCGGGTAGATTCGGGGGCGTGATCGCATCCATCGAAGGCGAATTGCTCTCGGCCGAGGACGGCGTGGCCCTGCTGCAGGTGGGTGCGCTGGCCTATGAAGTGCTGGTGCCGGCGGCGGATGTGACGGCGCTGGCTGGGCAGCGCGGCGCCACGGTGCGGTTCGTCACGCTGCACTACCTCGAGGGTCAGGGTCAGAGCAGCAGCTTCTGGCCGCGGCTGATCGGTTTCCGATGCGCCGAGGATCGCGACTTC
>CAIPQY010000209.1 GCA_903867275.1 uncultured bacterium
AGGCTGTCCGACTCGGCGATCCAACTTGCCACGCGCGCCTGCATGGCACCGCGCATCTCGGTGCTGACGGCGGTGAGGCGCTCGCGAATTTCGGTGGCCACGCCAGGACTCAGGCGCTCCACGCGATCGAGCCCAGCCTGCCACAACTGCGCGCGATGCAGTGCGAACAGCTGCGATGCCGTGTCACCCGTGGGTGCGGGCGGGCGCGTGCCGCTTGCGTCGGCCAGCAGCCACCAGCGAAACCACTCGGCGGGCGCGCGGGAGTCGGGCTGATCCATGCCAGGCGTGGACGAGGGCGCCAGCATCGCGCGGCCCGCGTCTGGTTCCGGGGTGGCCAGATCGAGCCAGATCGGTTCGATGGGTTCGCCATCGAGGCGCAGCGGACCGCGCACGTCGGCGGGCACCTTTGCCAGCAGCAGCACAGCGCCGCCTTCCTGCGCACGCGAGGCCGGGCGCACGTCCAGCGACTCGTCCGCTTGCGTCCACGCGCGCGCCACCGATGGCTCGGCCTCACCGATCCATGCCACCACGCACTCGATCGCCTGCCCACCATCCGTGCGTTGCAGCGACAGCGTGTCAGGCCACCGCGTGCCGGGCGCCGCCTGCAGTGGAACCGCCAACACGCCGCCACGCGCCGCGGCGGGTTGGCGAACCAGGGGCACGATGCCACCAGCGCGTGCGGGGCACGCCATGCACGCGCATGCGAGCAGCAACGCGGCGATGCGTGCGCACTTCATGGAGTCGTCGGTGTTGCGTCGGCCGGAACCGGCGGCTGCGGCGGCACGGCGTGCGCTTCGCGGGGCGGTGCGGGCTGCGCGGCGGCATCGGCGCGCGACGCCGGCGTGCCATAGCCGGGCGTGCCACCCTTCACGCGCGCGCCGTTCTGGTCGTTGATCGGCGTGCCGCCGATGCGACTGTCGGCAACGCGCGCATCGACGGGACCCTTGGAGTCGGCGGAACCGTCGCGCGAATCGGGACCTCGACCATCCACTTGATCGGAGTTGACCTTGCGAGCGTGCACATCGATGCCGGGCGCCGACAGCATGGTGGTGCCCACGCCCTTGCGAATGCCCGCGGTCTGCAACTTGGTGAAGTCGGGGCGACCGATGTAGAAGGTGGTGCCACTTGGCCAGGTGGCGAAGGTGCGCGAACTGTTCTGCTTGCGCACGGTCACGTACTGACCCTGATCGAACACCGCGTACATGCCGCCGTGGCTTCGCACGAACAGGTCGGGGCGACCGGCCACCCCGTACAGGCGCGTGAAGTTGGTGGTCTCGTTCAGTTCCACGGGCATCTGCTTCAGCGAGGTGCTCATGGTGTTCATGTCCGCCACGCCCACCTCGACAGGCACCAGGTCGCCCGGACGGGTGTCCTGCGCGCGCGCAAGGGCGGCGATCAGGAGCGTGGCGATGCAGGCGAGTCGACGCATGGGGGTTGCAGTGTAGATCGGCTCGCCGGGGGATCGGGCTGAACCCGCGTGGTGGCCGCGGCCAGCCATTGTTCGCCGGCGTCGGTGCGCACGCGCAGGCCGCGCGACGGGTCGCAGTGCAGCACCACCCCCTCCACAAGCCCTTGGGGAGTGTTGAAGCGCATGCGCAGGCCGGCGGTGCGATCCAGCGCGCCATAGTCGGCCTCCAGCGAAGCGGATGTGGCCGACAGCGCGACATCGAGGCGCTGCACGAGGGCCAGCAGCGTGTGCAGACGATCCTGCGCACCGCCAAGCATGTGCAGGCTGGCGGCGCGATCGGCCAGTTCGCCGGCGAAGGCGCGCTGCCGCACATTCACGCCGATGCCGATCAGGGCTCGCGCATCACGCGCCTCCACCAGCACGCCGGCCACCTTGCGCGGCGTGCTGCCAGGCCACGCGCACAGCAGATCGTTGGGCCACTTCAGGCCAAGTCGCGCGGCCTCGCTCACGGGAACGCTGTCGCGCGCGGCCTGCGCCACGGCCACCGCGGCAGCCATCGCCAGACGCTCGGGATCCTGCCGCTGCACCACGAAGGTGACGGCGATGCCATCGTCGGCGGTGTCGGCCCACGCGTGGCCCAGGCGACCGCGACCCGCGGATTGTCGGCCTGCGGTGACCAATGAACCCACGGGCAACCCACCCTCGTCGGCGGCATCCTGCGTGCTGGCGGTATCGCGCAGCACGCGAACCTGACGGAAGTGCGTGGTGACTGCGCACGCACGCTCGAGTTCATCAGGCCACGCCTCGAGCGGGCGCTCGTTCACTGCGCGCCTCGCGCGATGTCCAGGCCGAAGTCCACCTGCGGCGCCGAGTGCGTGATGGCCCCGCTGCTGATGAAATCCACGCCGCTGCGAGCCACCGCGCGCACACTTCGCGCGCCGATTCCGCCGCTGGCTTCCAGCTGCAGCCACGGCGCGCGGCGATCGCGCTGCGCCACCAGCCTGCGCATGGCGGCAGGCGTCATGTTGTCGAGCAGCACCGCATCCACCACCCCGCGAGGCAGCGTGAGCAGCGCGTTGAACTGCGCCGCCGTGTCCACTTCCACCATCACGAAGGCCAGCGATGCGCGTCGGCGCGCCTTGGCAACCGCCGCCGCAATGGCCGCAGGCAACCGCTTCAGCGAAAGACCATCGAGATGGTTGTCCTTCGCCAGAAACGCGTCGTACAGCCCGCTGCGATGCGACACGCCCCCGCCGCACACCACCGCGTACTTCTCCAGCGCACGCAGGCCCGGCGTGGTCTTGCGCGTGTCGCGGATGCGTGCCGTGGTGCCGCGCGTGCCATCCACCATGCGCCGCGTGGCCGTGGCCACGCCACTCATGCGACCGAGCAGGTTCAGCAGCGTG
>CAIPQY010000210.1 GCA_903867275.1 uncultured bacterium
ATCGATCATAAGAAAGTACTCACTAAAGTCATCTTCCAATATCTCTCTTATTTTCCGCAAGCTATCAGCAACTACAACAATTTTACGATTCTCAAGAGGTGTTGACTCCAGTCTTTCTATGATCTCCTTTGGCGACGGTCTTGGTTCTAGGGCTGTACTGCTGCCATAATAAATAGCCTTATGCATGTTGGCTTTCGATGATGCTGTAAATTTGAGTGGTTCAACTATTATGGATGGCCTTGGCGCAGTTATCTCAAGTGTGGTGGCACCCATTCCAGTCTCGTCTTTTATTACTATTCCGCTCGGAAGGAATTTGAATACTTCAGACAACATTATTTTATTCGGTGATCTGTCTTTTAAAACAATTGTATATATATTGTCAACTGGTCCTTTAAAGTGGATTAATTCCTCGTTGTTAATAAAATTCATCAGTTTTTGGGCTTTAAATAGGCAAAATAATAAAAAGGACAGGATTTCAACTACCCAAATTTCTATTCCTCATCATCCTTAGGCTTCTCTTGTAGATGCATCATGTCACCAGCTATTTTTAGTTGTCCCAACCCATGTACATGGTGTTGGCCGAGCCACGCCACGCAGGCACGAGCGGATTGACAACGCCCGCAATCGCGGACGAAGCAGCCGCAGCAACGGCCAACGCAACGACAACAGATCCATTCTTCATGGCTTTTCCTCAACCTCCTGTGGTCTGGCGCACAAAACACCAGCCGCCTCTCGGCTCCCCACAATCCGATCCAAAGGCAGAAGGTGTTGCAGAAACTCGTGAAATCAGGCTTCGCCGCCAAAATGACAAAGGGGGACGGGGTCGTTATTGGCCACACTTGCGGCCTATAACGACCCCCGTCCCTCATATCGGTCGTCAGTAGGACTTGGCGAACACCACGCGGCGCGTGGCGGGCTTGCCGCTCAGGATGCATGGACCCGGATCGTCGCTGCCCTCGATCGGGATGCAGCGCACCGTCACGCCCAGCTCGTCCTTCAGCTTGGCCTCGTCCTTGGCGTCCATGGCGAAGCGACTCATCGCGAAGCCGCCGTGGATCTCGGGCGGGCTGTTCTCGCTCTCCTGCTTCTTCGGCGTGAAGAAGGCGCGGAACTCGGCCGGGTCGTCGATCGTGCGGGTGTTCGCATCCTGGTGCGCCTTGGCCTTGGCGAACATGGCCTGCTGCATCTCCTCCAGCATGGCCACCACGCCTGCCACGAAGGCGTCGGCGCTCATGGCGGTGCGCTCCTTGGTGCTGCGGTCGCGGCGACACACGCTGACGGCGTTCTGCTCCAGGTCGCGCGGCCCGATCTCCACGCGCAGCGGCGCGCCCTTCTTCACCCAGCCCCACATCTTGTCGCCGCCGCGCAGATCGCGGCGATCCACTTCCACCTCCACCATTCGACCGGCATAGGGCAGCTCGCGCAGTCGCTTGGCCAGCTTGTCGCACGCCTCGTTCACGGCCGCGGCGCTCTCGGGCTTGGGCGTGATGGGCAGGATCACCACATGCGTTGGCGCCAGACGCGGCGGCACCATCAGGCCGTCGTCGTCCGCGTGCGTCATCACCAGACCACCCACCAGGCGTGTGCTCACGCCCCAGCTGGTGGTCCAGGCATGCTGCAGCGTGCCGCCCTGATCCAGGAACTTGATCTCGCTCGCCTTGGCGAAGTTCTGCCCGAGGAAATGGCTGGTTCCGGCCTGCAGCGCCTTGCGGTCCTGCATCATGGCCTCGATCGAGAAGGTGTCCACCGCGCCAGGAAAGCGCTCGCCGTCGGTCTTGCGGCCCTTCACCACCGGCATGGCCATCCAGTTCTCCGCGAAGTCGGCGTACACCTCGAGCATCTTCATGGTCTCTTCGCGCGCCTCCGCCTCGGTGGCATGCGCGGTGTGACCCTCCTGCCACAGGAACTCCGCCGTGCGCAGGAACAGGCGCGTGCGCATCTCCCAACGCACCACGTTCGCCCACTGGTTGATCAGCAGCGGCAGATCGCGGTAGCTCTGCACCCACTTGGCGAAGCTTGCGCCGATGATCGTCTCGCTGGTCGGTCGCACCACCAGCGGCTCGTCCAGCTCGCCCGCGGGAACAAGACCCGGCTTGCCATCGGGCTTGATGCCGGCCTGCAGGCGGTGATGGGTCACCACCGCGCACTCCTTGGCGAAGCCCTCCACATGCTCGGCTTCCTTCTCCAGGAAAGACAGCGGGATGAACAGCGGGAAGTACGCGTTCTTGTGGCCCGTGTCCTTGAACATGCGATCGAGCACGCGCTGCATGTTCTCCCACAGGGCGTAGCCCCACGGCTTGATCACCATGCAGCCGCGCACGGGGCTGTTCTCGGCCAGATCGGCCGCGCGCACCACCTGCTGATACCACTCGGCGTAGTGCTGATCGCGGGTCGGGGTGATGGCGGTCTGCGGTGCGGCGTTGGGCTTGGCTTGGTTGCTCATGCGTGCTCCTTGAGGGGAAGTCGAAGGTAGCACGCAGGCGCGTTCATGGCGCCCGATCGATGGCGGACATCAGACGCTTGCGGCATGCGCCGCGGCCCAATCGAAGCGCCGCTCGTCCTTCACGCCGGGATTCGCGCAACGCAGTCTTTCGGCGCTTCGTCGCCACCTCGCGCACGCGCCGCACCACCTCGTGCAGCGGCGCGTCCGGTGCCACCGCCGGCATGCGTTCCAGCATCAGTTCGGAATCACGCGCCTCGCCAAGCAGGCCGGACGCGCGTCGAAGGCGCCGCTCGGTGGCCGCACTCCATCGACCACCCCATCCGCCGACCAGCACCAGCAGGTTCGCGGCACGCTGCGCCCGCTTGCGTGCGCCGTGCAGCCATGCCTCGTCTCGGTCTTCCCATGATGCGTTGAATCGCGTGCGCGCCCTGCGCCACGCATCCGCCACCGCATCCGCCACGGTCTGCGCACGCATGGCGTCCAGTTTCAGCGCCTGCACGCGCACGCGAATCGCCTGCATGTCCGCCCGGCTCGCCTGCAGCAGCGACTGCACGGAAGCCTGCGGCAGATCCGCGGCCGCCTCGGTCACCATGCCACCGCTGGATCGCCACGCATCCATGGCCAGCGCGCGCCACACCTTGGGCAGCAGCATGGCCACGCGCTCAGCGGCGATGCGGCGCGCATGCGCATCACGCAGCGTGCCAAGCCGCCGCGCCGCGTCGCTCAACGCACGGTCGATGCGATGCAGCTCCGTCGCCGGCACCACACCCGATGCCAGCTGCAGCGCCGCGCGCAGCCGCTTCACCGAACGACGATATTCATGCACACCCTCCACCCGGTCCGCAGGCTTGTCGCCGGCCGCCTGATCCAGTCGACGCAGCGACTGGTCGAACTCGCGTTCGAGCAGCGTCCGGAGCGCCGCCGGCACCTTCCTGCGAACATCGAGCGACAGGGCCATGCCCGAAGGCTAACCCATCACGCCCGACAGCCCGACCACGCCCGCCGTTCCCAACAAGACACTCACACAGCCATTCAGGGTGAAGAAGGTGAGCGCCATGCGCGTGGTGCCCCAGCGGTGCACCGTGGCGTGCTCCACCACCAGCAGAACCGTGGTGAGCCCGATGGCGAACGGGAACAGCACGCCGAGCCGCGGCTCGGCGAAGTAGGCCTTCCACAGGCACACCAGCGCCAGCAGGTGCATCACGCGGCTGCTCCACAGCGCCACGGGCACACCCAGACGCGCCGGCATGCTGAACAGCCCCTCGCGGCGGTCCGTCTCCACATCCTGCAGCGCGTAGATCACGTCGAAGCCCGTCACCCACAGCAGCACCATGCCCGCCAGCCACCACACCGCGGGCAGCATCACGGCCTCGGGCCGGATCGCCAGGGCCGCGGCGGGCACGCTCATGGCCAGACTGGCGCCAAGCCACGCGTGACAGAGCCAGGTGAATCGCTTCGTGTACGGATACAGCACCAGCCACAGCAGCACCGGAAGAGACAGCAGCATCGGCCATGGATTGCTGAACGCGAAGATGAACGCCAGCGTGCCGAGCTCGAATGCCACCACGCTTGCGACGAACATGCCCATGGCCGCGCGCCGCGACAGTCGCCCGGAGGGAATCGCGCGTCCTGCCGTGCGTGCATTGCGCGCATCAAGGCCCGCGTCCACGATGCGATTGGCCAGCATCGCCGCGGTGCGCGCCGCAACCATGCACGCCACAACCAGCGCCAGCTGCAACGCGATGCTGCCCCACGGCACGCCATCGGACGTGACGGCAGCCAGGCACGCGCCCAGGAGCGCAAATGGCAGCGCGAACACGCTGTGATGCAACTTGATGTCGGAAGCGGCCGCAAGCAGGCTGTGCGCAACGCGCATGGGTTGCGCCTGCAGCGGAATCAGTGCTTGGCCGCGTCAGCCGCCGGCGTCGCGCCTGCCACCGGATCCTCGATCTCGGCCGGACGCGACTCGGTCGGCGTGGGCGCGAACGGTCCACCAACGGGCGGATTGAACGCCTGCGCCTTGGCCGGAATCAGCCAGCGCTGCACGAACATGGGTCGGTAGTCGGCGCCAAAGGCGCCCTCCAGATGCACGGTCAGGATCTGGTACACGCCTTCGGG
>CAIPQY010000211.1 GCA_903867275.1 uncultured bacterium
CCGATGGGCACCTGCTGCTCGAAGGCGTGCCGGGCCTCGGCAAGACGCTGCTTGTGCGCACCATCGCGCAGGCGGCTGGGCTGCACGCCGGTCGTGTGCAGTGCACGCCCGACCTGATGCCCTCGGACATCATCGGCACGGCCGTGCTGCTCGATGACCCCGCCACGGGTCAGCGCGTGCGACGCTTCCGCGCGGGGCCCATCTTCTGTCAGGTTCTGCTGGTGGACGAGATCAATCGCGCCGCACCGCGCAGTCAGAGCGCGCTGCTCGAAGCCATGCAGGAGCGAAGCGTGAGCGTGGACGGTCACACGCACCAGCTGTCGCGCCCCTTCCTTGTGCTGGCCACGCAGAACCCGATCGAGCAGGAGGGCACCTATCCGCTGCCCGAGGCGCAGCTCGATCGCTTTCTGGCCAAGATCGAGGTGCCCATGCCCGATCGCGAGGCGCTCGGTGAAATCCTGCGTCGCACGACCATCGGTGCCATGCCCGAGGTACCGCAGGTGATCGATGCTGAAGGCCTGCAGGCGCTGCAGCGGCTCGCGCGACAGGTGGCGGTGGCGCCGCATGTGCAGGACTGGGCCATTCGACTCACGCTGTCCACGCAGGCCGGTGGCGCGTTCGCGGCGCCCAGCACCGCGCGATGGATCCGTCACGGCGCGGGCCCGCGTGCCGCGCAGGCGATGCTGTCGCTCGGCAAGGTGCGCGCGTTGCTCGCGGGCCGCTATGCGCTGGCGATCGATGATCTCCGAGCCGTGGCTTCGATGGCCCTGCGCCACCGTCTGCAGGTTTCCTACGAAGCCGAGGCGGACGGCATGCGCGCGAACGAGGTGGTCGCGCATCTGGTGTCCTCGCTGCCATTGGAGGCACCTTGAGCGGCCGTGTGGAACAGCTGCTCGACGCCGCCATGGTGGCCGCCATCGAGCGCCTCGATGTGCTCAGCCGTCGCCAGCCGCGCGGTTCGCGCGAGGGTGAGCGTCGCAGTCGTCGCCGTGGTCAGGGCATGGAGTTCGCGGACTTCCGTCCCTACGCGCCCGGCGACGATCTTCGCTTCGTGGACTGGAACATCTACGGTCGCATGGAGCGCCTCTTCATGCGCATCTTCCTGGAGGAAGAGGATCTCGGCCTGCTCGTGCTGGTGGATGGCAGCGCCAGCATGGGCGTGGGCACGCCTGGAAAGTTCGAGGTGGCCAGGCGCATGGCGATGGCGCTGGCCTACATCGGGCTGGTGAATCAGCATCGCGTCACGCTCGGCATGCTGAAGGATGCGTCCTGCGAGCGGCTGGCCGGCCTGCGCGGGCGGCGCAAGGCGGGCGAGTGCGCGGCCTGGCTGCTCGATCGAGCGCCGGCGGGTGCGCTGCAGTTCGAGGCGGCGTGTCGCGTGGCTGCGGAAGGTCGTCATGGACGCGGCGTGGCGATCGTGATCAGCGACTTCCTGGTGGCCGATGGTCTTGACCGAGGTCTGCAGGCATTGGTGACGCGAGGCTGGGATGTGGTGGCGCTGCAGGTGCTGGCAACCGAGGATGTGGCGCCCGCGTCGCACGGCATCGTGGGTGACCTGCGTCTGGTCGACGTTGAGGACGCGAGCGAGACCGAGGTGACCGTGTCCGAGGCGCTGCTGCGCGAGCATCGCCGGCGGCTGGAGGCGCACAACGCGCAGCTGCGCGACACGTGCGCGAGACTCGGCATCCGGCACCTGGCGGTGGACACCGATGTGGATCTGCCGCGTCTGATGATGGAGACCATGCGTCGCGGAGGCGTGCTGCGATGAGCGTGCTCTCGCCGATCGTCGGCGCGCTGCTGTTCGCCGCGGTGGCGGTTCCGCTGCTGGCGCTGTACTTCCTGCGCCTGCGACGCACGCGACGCGTGGTGAGCAGTTCGCTGCCGTGGGTGCGTCGCACCGAGGATCTGCGCGCCAACGCGCCGTTCCAGCGCATTCGGCCCAGTCTGCTGCTGTTCCTGCAGATGCTGCTGCTGGCGTTGCTGGCGCTCGCGGTGGCGCAGCCCATCGTGCGCGGCTGGGGCGTGCGCGGTGGTCGCGTGGTGATGCTGATCGACTGTTCGGCCAGCATGGGCACGCTGGATGGCGCCGGCGGCGTCACGCGGCTCGCGGAGGCCAAGCGGCAGGCGATCGCGCGCGCCGAGAGCCTGCAGGGTGGCGGTCTGTTCGCCTCCACCGGTCCCGAGATCATGGTGATCGCCTTCGCCGACACCGCGCAGGTGTGCACGCCCTTCACCACGAGCCTTGCGCGCGTGCGCATGGCGATCGAGGCCATCGCGGGTTGCGACGAGCGCACACGCATCGAGCCGGCGCTCGAACTGGCGCGTGCGCAGCCGACGGGCGCGCAGGACGAGCGTGCGCCGACACCCGCCGCCGAGCCGCTGGCGCTGGAACTGTTCAGCGATGGCAGACTCGCCGACGGTGATCGCGCGTCGCTGCGGGCCAACGAGTCGATGACGTTCGCGCGCATCGGTGCGCCGGACACGGGCAATGCCGGCATCGGTGCCGCCGGCTGCGAGCGCTCCATCGAGGATGCCGCACAGGTGCAGGCCTTCGCCAGCCTGCGCAACTACGGGGCGAGCGCCGTCGATCGCACGCTGGTGCTGCGCAGCGCCGGCGGTGTGCTGGGCGCCTCGCCCGACGCGCTGCAGGTTCCGCCGATCGCGGTGCGGGAGCGTGATCGCATGCCCGGCGAGCGTCGCATGCTGTTCGCCCCGTTCGCGGCACCCGATCGCCGGGTGCTGGAGTTCGAGTGTTCGCCGGGTGATGCCTTCCCGACCGATGATCGCGCCTTCGTGGCGTTGCGCGCGCCACGGCCGCTGCGTGTGGCGCTGATCGGCACGGACGCCTCGCTACGCGCGCTGCTGGATGCGCTGGCGCCGGGTTCGCTGCAGGCCTTCGATCGCGCCGCCGTGGAAGCCGCGCAGGCCAAGGACGCGGCATGGGCCGAGGGTTTCGATGTGGTGGTGAACGCCGGGCCGCCGCCCTCGCGCATGAACCGCGGCCGCTGGCTGCATTTCGGTCCGGTGCCTGCCCTCGATGGCCTGAACCCCTTCGGCACGCCAGGCCGAGACTTCGTGCAGTCGATGCGTGGCGATCATCCGGCGCTTCGCCAGTGCAACCTGAACGAGCTGGTCGCGTCGCGCGCCAACCGCGTGGCGGTGCAGTCTCCGTGGCAGGCGATCGTTGAAGGCGGCAAGTCGCCGCTGGTGGTGGCGGGTCCGTCGGCGCACGGATTCGTGATCGCCGTCACCTTCGAGCCGGGCGACTCGAACTGGCCCTTCCAGCGCAGCTTCGTCAACTTCACCGCACAGGCCATCGAGTTGCTCGCCGGCATGTCGGACGTGGCCAGCGACGAATCACTCGAGCCAGGCGCCATGATCCGTGTTCGACTGCCCGATGGTGCGCGCGATGTTCGGGTGACGCCGCCCGGTGGCGCCGCCGAGCCGATGGTGCGCCACGATGCGGAAGCCTCGTGGGGCCCGGCGCGCCGGTGCGGTGCCTATCGCATCGCGTGGCAGGCAGCCGACGGCGCGTCGGGCGAGCGCTGGGTGGCCGTGAACATGCTCGATGCAGCCGAATGTGATGTGGCCGCGGTGGATCGGCTGACGCTGTCGGGTCAGGCCGTCCGCACCGTGGCGCGCGAGGGCGGTGCCCTCGACCTGTGGCCGTGGATTCTGGGGCTGGCGTTCGTGCTGCTGCTGGCGGAGTGGTGGATCTACCACCGTCAGGCCACGCGCTGATCCGCGGCTGGCGCGTTCCCTATCATCGCCGCCATGAACACGGACCGCATCGCCAACTTCGAGCGCATGGCGCACGCCGACCCGACCAACGAGATGGCGCACTTCAGCCTCGGCAATGCCTACCTGCAGGCTGGCCGATTCGCCGAGGCGGCGCAGAGCCTGGAGAAGTGCATCGAGCTCGCCCCCGAGATGAGCAAGGCGTGGCAGTTGTGCGGACAGGCGCAACTCGGCGCAGGCTGGAGCGACAAGGCGGTGGCCACGCTCAATCGCGGCTACGAGGTGGCGGCCAGCAAGGGTGATCGCATGCCGCAGCAGGCCATCGCCGAACTGCTGCGCGGCGTGGGACGCGAGCCGCCGCAGATCGCGGCGGCGCAGGCCGAGGCCGCCGAGGCGCTGCGCGCGTCGGGCAGCTTCATCTGCTCGCGCACCGGTCGCGCCGGCAGCAAGATGGATGCGCCGCCGTTCCGCGGCCCGGTGGGTGCATGGATCCACGAAAACATCTCCGCCGAGACGTGGAAGGCCTGGATCGGGCAGGGCACCAAGGTGATCAACGAGCTGCGCCTCGACTTCTCCCGTGACAAGGATCAGGAGGTGTACGACCAGCACATGCACGAGTACCTCGGCCTCGACGCCGACCTGCTCGCGCGCATCCGCGCCGGCAACGCGCCCGCGAAGGCTGGCTGACGCATGGCCGCGCGTGCGCCGGCGGAGTGCCTGCGAACCGCACTGGGCTCGCTGTCCATGCAGTCGCCGCTCATCGCGGCGGCGGGCACCTGCGGCGTGCTGGATGAACTCGCCGAGGTGAGCGACCTGCGCTGGTTGGGCGCGCTCACCACCAAGAGCCTCACGCCCGAACCGCGCGAAGGCAACGCGCCGTGGCGACTCATCGAGACGCGCGGCGGCATGCTGAACGCGATCGGTCTGGCCAATCCCGGCATCGATGCCTTCGTGCGTGACCATGCGCCGCGCGCTGACGGCGTGGCCTGCCGCGTGATCGGCTCGGTGGCGGGTCATTCGGTCGACGAGTTCGTGCAGGTGTCGGGCAAGCTCGTCGCCGCCGGCCTGCAGGCGATCGAGTTGAACGTGAGCTGCCCCAACACCGCCGATGGTCGTCACTTCGGCAGCGACCCGGCGTCATTGGCGCCGCTGGTGAAGGCGGTGCGCGCGGCCACAACGGGGCGCGCGTTGTTCGTGAAGCTTCCGCCCGATGGCGACACGCTGCGGCTTGCCGCCGCCGCCATCGAGTCGGGCGCCGACGCGCTCACCCTGTGCAACACCTATCCCGCCATGCAGATCGACCCCGAGTCGCGCAAGCCCGCGCTCAGTCGAGGCAGCGGCGGTCTGTCGGGCCCGGGCATCCATCCCATCGTGGTGCGCATCGTGCACGAGGTGCATCGGCTGGTGGCGGGGCCGGCGCGCGTGCCGATCATCGGCCTCGGTGGCGTGATGGACTGGCGCGACGCTGCAGAACTCGTCGTCGCGGGCGCCACGGCGGTCGGCATGGGCACGGCGTTGATGGTGGATCCCACCACGCCGCGGCGCGTGTCGCAGGGACTCGCAAGCTGGTGCGCGCGCCAGGGCGTCGCGTCGATCGGTGAACTTGTGGGCTCGGTGCGCCCGTGAACGCGCCGGAACGCGCGCGCTTCGACGCGCTGCTTGAATCCGTGCTCGATGGCCTGCCCGCGCAGTACAGGCGTCTGCTCGACGAGGCGCCGCTCTTGGTGGAGGACGAACCATCCGCCGAACTGCTCTCGCAACTCGGCTTCGACGCCGACGATGACCTGTGCGGACTGCACGAAGGATTGGCGCGCACCGAACGCTCGGTCGAGATGCCCTCGCTGCCCGACGTGATCACGCTGTTCCGTCGCGGCATCATCGATCAGGCGGGCGGTTGGGAGTCCGGCGATCTCGAGGGCGAACCGTGTGGCGGCGAGGCGGCGGTGCGCGAGGAGATCCGCATCACGCTGCTGCACGAGATGGGACACCACTTCGGCCTCGACGAGGACGATCTCGACCGTCTGGGCTACGCCTGAATCTCAGCGCTTCTTGGCCGCCGTGGCCTCGGTCTCGGCGGGCAGGTGCAGGATGCGACGGCAACTGGTGCACTGCACCACGGCGCCGCCTTCGCCAAGCAGTCGCGTGTACACGCCGAATGGAATCTCGGTGCTGCAGGCGCTGCAGGCGTACTCGCGGTGGCGCGCACTGATCACCTGCACCTCGCTCAGGGCCTCGCCCTCGTGCAGGTCCGCCACCTCGTCGAACAGCGTCATGGCCGTCGCCGGAACGCCGGCAGCCGCTGCGGCGCGTTCACGCTCGAGTTCGCTCAGTCGGTCGGCCGTGTCGCGGTGACGTTCGGCGCTCTCGGCCTTGGCGGCGTCGCACAGGCGCGAGCGCTCGGTCAACACCGTGTCGAAGTCGGCCAGCCGCTTGTTCAGCTGCTCCACGCGCTCCATCTGCGCAAGGGCCTGCGTGTCCAGCTCGTCGCGCTGAACCTCGATCACCTTCATTTCCTGAAGGATGGCGGTGTACTGCTTGGTGTTGCCGCTCTGGTTCAGGTCGGCGCGCAGGCGCTCGATGCGCTCGCCGATCGCCTTGCCTTCCATCTCCATGTTGGCCACCTGGGCCTGCAGCTGGCGGCGCTGCGTCTCCACGTCGCCTCGCTGGGCCAGCACGTCATCGAGCTGCTTCTGCTGGGTCGCCAGGTAACGGTCGGCCTGCGAAAGGCGCGAGCGGAGCGAGCGAACCTGCACGTCGGCGCGGTGAAGCGCGAGCAATTGCTGCAGCAGACTCATGCGTGGATCTCCATGCGTTGGGTCGTGCAGGGTACACGGAGCGGCCGTCGGCGCGCAGCGGCGTGAAAGTGCGGTTTCAGGCGTGTGGAGCGAGCAGCCACAGCGCGGCGGGTGCGGTGGGCAGCAGGCTGTCGAGCACGTCGAGCGCGCCTCCCATGCCGGGCAGCCAGGTGCCCGAATCCTTCGCGCCGGCGTTGCGCTTCAGGATGCTCTCGGACAGGTCGCCGAAGGGGCCAAGCACGGCGGCGCATGCACCGAACGCCACACCATGCCACACGCCAACGGGCAGTTGCGAACCCACCCACGCGCCCGCGGCGATGCTGGCAACCGCGCCGCCGGCGAAACCTTCCCAGGTCTTGGCCGCCGAGATCCAAGGCACCATGCGATGCCGGCCGAACGCGCGGCCCGCGAAGTAGGCGCCGATGTCGTTGCACTTCACGGCCAGAATCGCGCCCACCATGGCGGTCCAGGGAACCTGCGCACGCAGCGCGATCCAGCACGCCGGCATGGCGCCCGCCCACACGGCCAGCAGCAGCCAGCGGCCGAGACTGGCCACCGCGCCCGCGGCGTTCCTGGTGGCAAGCGCCCACAGCGCGGGAAGCAGGCCAAGCAGCGCCAGCAGGGTGGCGAGTGGCGCGAGATCGCGCATGTTCCAGGCATGCAGGCACACCGACGCGAAGGCGCTGCACGCCACGAGCAACGAGAACGGCAACGGCCACACGCGCACCTCGCCCGCCTTCAGCAGACGCGTGAGTTCCACCACGAGCACCGGCACCAGAAACAGCACGCTGGCCAACGCCAGCACGGCGCCGGCGGGAAGGGTTCCGTCGGGAAACCAGGCTGCCGGCATGCCAGCCGCACGGCCGTCGAGCCACAGCAGCGCGCCAAGCAGCGCGATGAGAGCGGCACCGACGGGCAGGCGGTATCGCAGCATGCGCTAGTAGATGGGCACCGCGGGATCGATGTCGATCGACCACAGGTGAATGCCGCCGGCGAGGCTTCGTGTGTTGTCCAGTCCGGCGCGGCGCAGCGCGGCCACCGCGCGAAGGCTGCGCTGTCCATGGTGGCAGGTGACCACGATCAACGCATCGCCGTGCGCTTCCAGTTCATGCGCGCGCGACTCGATCTCGGCGAGCGGCAGGTGCACGCTGCCGGCGATGCAGGCGGTGGCGCGTTCCTGTGCGGTTCGAACATCGATCAGCACCACCGGCTCGCCGCGCTGCACCATGTCCCGGTACATGCGAGGCGCGATCTCCCAGTCCGGGTTGAACGGATAGCCCTCTGGAAGTCCGCGGCCATCGAGCTGGCTCATGGCGTGCTCGCCTGCGGCGTGGCCGGCGCGGGCGCAACCACCCACATCCACATCGCGCCGTTGTCCTGCGTCTGCGAAGGCGGCAGCACGCCACTGGCTTGATTGGGTCCGCGCATGGTCATCCAGGGTGGCATGCCCATCAGCATGCGCGCCGGTGAGGCCACCAGCAGCACCGCGGGCCATCCAGCCTCCAGTGCGCCCTCGGCGGCGGCGGCATCGGGCTTGGTGCCCAGCTGCATCGCGCTGGTGGCGGTGGGGAAGGTCTCGCCGTTGCGGGCGGAGCCACCGTTCAGCACCAGCGGTTCGGCGTAGGTGGGCTGGTGCTCCACCTGACCGCGCGGTGCCTCGATGGTGACCACTTCCCAGTTGCGTCGATCCAGGCTCTTCACGCTCGGGCCGCTTGAGTTGTACAGCGGTGTGGTGGGCTCGGGTGCCAGATCCGGCAACTGTCCCGGGCCCGCGCCATCGATCGTGTCCGAGTCGTTCAGGCACGCTGACAGCGCGAGTGCCGTGGCGGCGAGCGTGAGCGTGCGGATCAGGCTTCGAGGTTGCATGGGATACCGGCCTTGTGCAGGGCCGAGACGATGGTATCGAACTCGAAGCCCTGGCGGCCGAGCGCTCGGGCGATCCACGCCGCGTCGCGTCGCTCCTTCTTCCAGCGCGCCATGGCCTGATCCAGCGCGCCGTCATCGCGCGTGGTGCGTGCCGCCTTGCGGGCGCGTTCGGCCGACACGCCTTCGGATTCCAGATGTTCCTGCACGCGCTCGGCGGCCATGGGTCGTCGCGCCTGCAGCGAGGCGGCACGGCGTTGCGCGTAGGCGGCATCGTCGATCCAGCCGTCGCGTTCCAGCGCGGCCACGACGCGTTGCGCCAGTGCTTCGCCCCACTTGGCGGTCAGGCGTTCCTGCAGCAGGGCGCGCGTCATGTCGCGGCGGCCAAGGCGTCGCAGCGCATCGGCGCGGCAACCCACCTCATCCGCAAGGGCCTGCATGCTTAGTGCAAGGGCGGCCGTCCATCGGCGGCCTTCCGTGGCACCGGCCTTGTCCGCGTCGTCGCGACGGATCGGTCCGATCCGACGATCGCCCACACGCAGCACCACCATGCCCGGATCCCGCGGGTGCACCAGCACGCGATCGATGCATGGATGCGCGCTCACGTCAGTTCATCCAGATAGCCGGCCAGCTCGTTCGACGCCTTCGCGTCGCCGGCGGCGCGCGCAACCTTCAGTCCGCGTTGCAGGGTCTCGATGGCGGCGGGCACGCGACCGGCGCGTTCCAGCGTCTTGGCCAGATGAAAGTGCGCGTAGGCATGGGTGGGTTCAACCGCCAGGACGCGCTCGTACCAACCGATCGCCTCGTCCAGACGATCGGCCTTGGCATGCTCCTGCGCCACGCCGTAGAGGCAAAAGGCGTCGTTGGGGTCGCGTGCCAGCATGGCCATGAGCGCTTCGAGCCGTCCCTGCGTCTGCATGGGTGCAGGGTAGCCCGTCCGGCACGCGATCGGCGAACCCACTACCTTTTCGCCTGTCATGCTCCGTCGCCTCCTCATGCTGCTGCTTCTTGCCCCGGCACTCGCCGGCTGCTTCGACAACACCTACGTGAAGCAGGATCGTGCGGACCATCGCGAGAAGGTGCTGAAGCTGACCGATCATGTGGGCGGCACCCACGAGTGCATCGTGGTGAACAATCGCGTGTGGTACGCGGGCCAGGGGCCGCGGCTGCTGGTGCTGGAAGGTCGCGGCGGCAAGCCGGTGAAGGTGGAGCAGGCCGGACCGGTGGGTGGCACGGCATCGGTGGCGGATCTGGTGATGTGGCGAGGCGACCTGGTGGGCGTGATCGACGGCGACGCGGTGGTGCGGTGGGATCTCTCCAATCCCAGGTCTCCCGCGCAGATCGATCGCGTGGACGCGAAGGCGCTCGGCATTCGGCCGCGCTGCCTGACCGTGCTGGGCAACGAACTGTTCATCGGTGGCAACGGCGGCGTGGTGCGGGCGAGCGACGGTCATCGCTTCCTGCCCGACGCGAAGGACACCGGCGAGGTGGTGACCACGTCCGAGGGTCTTGCGTGCGTGTCGGGTCGTCGCGTGCTGCGGCTGGAGGACGGCCGCTTCATCGGCGCGGCGTCGATGCTGCTTCCGCTTCCAAAGGATGCGGGCATTCCCGGTGGTTTCGCGTTCCTGCTGCAGACCAAGGACGGCGCCACCGTGGGCACCATGGGCCCCGATGTGCGCGAGCGCAGCGGTCAGGTGGTGCGCGGGGTGTACAGCCGCATGCGATTCGCGGGCGGCCGACTGTGGATCATCGGCGACGGCGAGCTGGCCACCTGGCTGGTGCGCGACGGCAAGCTCGAGGATCCGATCTACGCCAAGGTGAAGGGCGCGCGCGATCTGGCGGAACTCACCGACAATCTCTTCGCCATGGTGGGTTCCTACGGCCGCGCCGTGTACCACCTGCGCGACGACAAGGAAGGTTCGGGCGACGAGTTCACCGACGTGCAGCGCGAGCCGGGTCGCCTGGAACGCAGCATCTTCGATGGTCGACGCGTGCTGGCCGGCAGTGCCGAAGGCGTGTGGCTGTATCCCATCCGTGGCAAGCCCACGCTGTCGGACAAGTCGGTCGAGCTCACCCAGTTGCCCGAGACCAAGGTCACGCTCACCTGGGGCACGGTCACGATCGACAAGGGCGACGGCAAGCCGGAGACGCCCGATGAACTGCGTGCCGTGGTGGTGGACGGGCCGGACGGCAAGGCGCGCTGGTCGCCGCCCAACGGCGCCTGGATCTCCACCGTGGTGCCGGTGGGCGCGGATGTGTGGGTCGGTCACGCCGAGGGCATCACCGTGCTGCGTCATGTCGCGGTGCCGGTCGAGCCGGAGGACGCCGCGACGAAGGGTGCCAACGCCAAGGCCGAAGCCGACACGCCCAAGCCGGCCCTGATGCTGCAGGAGGTCGGCTCGCTGCGATTGCCCGGGCCCATCATCTGGTTGCACCCGCTGCGCACGGGCAATGGCGTTGCGTGGGTCAGTCGCTTCGGCGGGATGGGCGTTGCCGAGTTGCTGCCCGATGGCGAGGCGCCCGCGAAGTCGACGGCCGCTTCGGCTTCGCCGTCTTCTTCCTGACCGGTTTCGCGCTCTCGCTGCAGAACCTCCGGCACAGCGCATCCGAGGCGCACGCGCCACCGCGTGCCTTGCACACCCGTCGTCCATGGAAGATCAGCAGGTGGCTCAGCAGGCACCAGTCCTGCCGAGGAAACAGCGCCATCAGGTCCTGTTCCACCTTGCCCGGGTCGGTGTGTCGGGAAAGGCCCATGCGACGCGCGAGGCGTCCCACATGCGTGTCCACCACCACGCCCTCGTTCATGCCGAACGCGTTGCCAAGCACCACGTTCGCCGTCTTGCGCGCCACGCCGCGCAGCGTGAGCAGCGCATCCATGGTGCGCGGCACCTCGCCCCCGAATCGCTCGTGCACCGCGCGCATGCTTTCGTGCACCGCGCGCGCCTTGTTGCGCCAGAAGTTCAGCGTGCGAAGGAAGGGCGCGATCGCATCCGGCGTGGCTGCCGCGTAGTGCGCTGGGGTGGGAAAGGCCGCGAACAGCGCGGGGGTGGCGCGGTTCACGCCGACGTCGGTGCTCTGCGCGCTGAGGATGGTGGCGACCAGCAGCTCGTGGGGTTTCGTCCAGTGCAGTTCGCAGTGCGCGTCCGGATGGCGGCGTTTCAGCGCGGCCAGCAGACTGCGGGCGCGGCGCAGTTGTTCGGGCGTCTTGCGAGGTGGCGAGGTGCGCGGCACGGCACGATGGTAAGGAACCCGGCTCGGGCTATCCTCGCCGCATGCACAAGGCTCCGTTGCCGCTGGGCGTGACCCTGCTTCCGCTGGGCGCAGCCCCCTCATCGCTGGACGCCGTGGTGGCGCTTGGTCTGGAGGGCGTGCAGCTGGATGCGGCGGATCCCGATCTTCGTCCGCGCGAGCTTGGCGAGAGTGCGCGACGAGATCTCGCGGCAGCGCTCAGACGACGCGGCCTGCGCGCCTCCGGCATCGATTGCTTCATTCCGGTCGAGCGCTTCGCGGATCCGGCGCGCGTGGAGCGGGCGATGGACGCGGTGCATGGGTGTCTGTCCCTGGCGGAGCTTCTGCAGCGCGTGCCGGTGTGCATGCATCTGCCACATGTGGAAGCGCCCGAGGTTGTGCAGGCGTTGCAGCGCGAGGCGCAGCGTCGTGGCGTGCCCCTTGCGGATTGCACCGTGCCGGTCAGCGCCGATGCATCGATCGCGGTGTGCGTTGACCCGGCGGCCGTGCTGGCGGGTGGCGGTGATCCTGCGGCCGTGGTGGCGGCGGCGGGGGCTCGCATTGCGGCCGCGCGCGTGGTGGATCTGCTGCGGAGCGGCCTTCGTGGACCCGTCGAGGAACCCGGCGCGTCGCGGCTGGACACGCTTGGTTACCGCGTGGCGCTCGAGGTGGCCGGTTTCCGCGGGCTTCCCGTGATCGATTGCCGGCAGTGGACGGACATGCGTCGCGGCGTGCTGGACACCGCGCAGCGCTGGGTCGCATTGTTGCCCTCCGGTGCAACGGGAGTGCCGTCATGATGGATGCAACGGGCATGATCGTGGTGGGTCACGGCGTGGACCTGATCGAGGTGGCGCGCATCGAGCGCATGCTGCAGGAACATGGCGAGCGTTTCTGCGAGCGCGTGTTCACCGCAACCGAGCGCGCCTACGCATCGGCAGGTGGCCGACGCACCGCCGAGCGCTACGCCGCACGGTTCGCGGCCAAGGAAGCCGCGATGAAGGCGATCGGCACCGGATGGCGCAGCGGCATCGCGTGGACCGATGCCGAGGTGGTGCACGGCGCCGATGGTGCGCCGATGCTGCGCGTGCATGGCCAGCTGGCTGCGCATGCGGCAGCGCTCGGCATCGATCTGTGGCGGATCACGATCACCCACACCGATCATCTGGCCATGGCCAGCGTGCTTGCGGGACGCGCCGACCGCGGTGCCGCGCCGCGGTAGGATGCCGGGATGCGACGACGTGGCATTCCAACGCTGTACGAGCTGGCAAGGGGCGGCATGTCCGGGGGTGGTGATGCATCGGCAGCGCGGGCGATGCCGGGCCTCTCTTCCGCCATGCGATCGCTGCGCATTCCGCTTGGGTTCCTGTGGCTGCTTGGCGTGGGCGTGCTGGTGGTCGGCGTGATCGCCTATGCGTTCGGATACAGCCGAGGCAAGACCGCGGGTTTCAACGATGGCGTGGCGCAGCGCTTCGGCCAGGACACGGCCGCCGCCACCGCACGAGCCGTTCAGGATCCGCTGTTGAAGCTGGCGGCGCCCCCTTCGGTCGAGACCGGCGTGACGACGGCACGCGCGCAGGCGCCATCCCAGAACGGTCAGGCAACCACGGCCACGAGCGGTGATCCACGGCAGAAGGGGGTGAATTATTTCGTCATTGCCCGTCCTGCCGATCAGATTGCGGCTGAAATGCTGGCTTTCTGTCGCGCAGAGGGACTTGATGCGCACCTCGTTTCCGACCATAATGCGGGACGGTCCCGCAAGATCATCGTGCTCCCAGGCCTGGCATCCGCCGAAGCCCGCAAGAGTCCGGACGCGCAGAAGTTGGAAGCGCGGATCAAGACGGTTGGCCAGCGTTGGAAGGCCAAGGCCAAGGGAAACAAGGATTTCTCAGACGCCTACCTCGAACTCTTCCGCTGAGCGCGGCGCTCGCCGGATACGGCACTTGTTCGGAACTCTCACCCCACGTACGTCCATGAGCATTCATCCCAGTCTGAAGACCAAGTCCGGCGCCCTCAACCAGCATCGCAACGTGCTCACCCGAGCCGAGCGCATCGCGAAGCTCACCCTTGAGGCGGGCTTCGACCCGGAGAAGAAGAGCGCCCTGGGCATCGTGAAGGTGCGTTCCATCAAGGCGGCTCCTGGCAAGAAGGCCTCCAAGAAGACCGAAGCGGCCGGTGGCGATGCCAAGGCTGCGGGTGGCAAGGCCGCTGCTCCGGCGGCTGGTGCAGCCGCTGCCAAGAAGAAGTAAGTCGTGGCGATGTCACGCCCCGATGCCGCGCAGCGCGTGCCGCTGGAGCGGTTGATTTCATCGCGCAGTCGCTCGATCGACGCGTCGGGTATCCGCAAGGTGTTCGACCTGGCGGTGAACCTGAAGGATCCGATCAACCTCTCGATCGGGCAGCCCGACTTTCCCGTGCCGGAAGTCATGCGCGAGGCCGCGGCCAACGCGGTGCGCGAGAACCGCAGCGGCTATTCGGTCACCCAGGGCATTTCCGAGCTGCATGCGGCCATCTGGAAGCATCTGGAGAAGGATGTCGGCTGGAAGGGGCCCACGCAGGATCTTGGCAACATCGTCACCAGTGGCACCAGCGGTGGTCTGCTGCTGTCGCTGATGGCCGTGCTGGACGCGGGGGACGAGTTCATCGCGCCGGATCCGTACTTCGTGATGTATCCGCAGATCGCCAAGATGATCGGCGCCCAGTGCACGCTGTGCGACACCTATCCCGATTTCCGCATGACGGCCGAGCGTGTGGAGCCGTTGATCACGCCGCGCACCAAGGCGGTGCTGGTGAACTCGCCGAGCAATCCATGTGGAACGGTGATGTCGGGTGCCGAGATGCGCGACCTGGTCGACCTGTGCGAGCGTCGAGGGGTGCTGCTGATCAGCGACGAGATCTACGACGAGTTCTGCTTCCCCGACGCGCGCGAGAACGGGTGCTGCCCGAGTCCGGCGCGCTACACCGATCAGTGCCTGCTGATCCGCGGCTTCGGCAAGACCTACGGCTGCACCGGTTGGCGGCTCGGCTACGCGGCCGGGCCCATGGCGCTGGTGCAGGAGATGGCGAAGCTGCAGCAGTACAGCTTCGTGTGCGCGCCCACGCCGCTGCAGTGGGGCGTGATTCCCGCGTTCGACTGCGACCTGTCGCCCGCCATCGCGGAGTACGCGCGGCGTCGTGACATGGTGGTGAAGGCGTTCGAGGGCGTGGCCGAGGTTGCGCGACCGGGCGGCGCGTTCTACGCGTTCGTGCAGGTGCCCAAGCGGCTTGGTCTCACCGCCACGCAGTTCGTGGAGAAGGCGATCGAGCGGCGCGTGCTGGTGATTCCGGGCAAGGTGTTCAGCGAGCGTGACACGCACTTCCGCCTGAGTTTCGCCACCAACCCAGCGAAACTCGAGGAAGGCCTCGGCATCCTTCGTGCACTGATGTCCGCATAAGAGGGACGGGGGTCATTATTGGACGCCGGCATTCGGTTCCAATAATGACCCCCGTCCCTCATATCGGTCACTCGCCGGGGATGTGCACGAAGGTGCCGCTCCAGGGACTGCTTGCGGAACCCAGCAACTTGCGTGGGATGCGACCCGCTCGCGCGCCAAGGTAGCCGGCGTCGCAGGCCATCCGCATGGCATGCGCCATGCGAACCGGCTCGTTCGCGTGCGCGATGCCGGTGTTCAGCAGCACGCCATCCGCGCCAAGTTCCATCGCGATGGTCACGTCGCTTGGTGTGCCGACGCCGGCGTCCACGATCACGGGATAGTCCGCGCGTCCGCCATGCTCCGGCGACTTCAACACCTGCAGCAGCACCGCGATGGCCTCCGGATTCGCCACGCCGCGGCCGCTGCCGATGGGGCTGCCGGCCGGCATCACGCTTGTGGCACCCGCGTCGCGCAGTCGCTGCGCAAGGATCGCGTCGTCGCTGCTGTAGCAGAGCACCTCGAAACCGTCCTTCACCAGTTCGGCGCATGCCTGCAGCGTGCCCACTGGATCGGGCAGCAGCGTGGCCTTGTCGCCAAGCACCTCAAGCTTCACCCAGCGAGACCCGGCGTTGCCCAGTTGTTCAAGCAGGTCGCGGCCCAGGCGCGCAACGCGCACGGCGTCGTCGGCGGTGAAACAGCCCGCGGTGTTCGGCAGGATGTGCAGCTGGTCGAGCGGAAGGGCCTCCAGCAGCGAGCGTCCCTGCGCGTCGTACAGCCGCTCGCGGCGCACGGCCACGGTGACGGCGTCTGCGCCGCTGGCCAGCACCGCCTCGCGCATCTGGTCCATGTCGCGGTACTTGCCGGTGCCCACCACCAGCCGCGAGCGAAGCGTGAAGGAGCCCACCTGCAGCGGCGGAACGACAGCGGCGGAGGCGATTCGTGCGTCTTCCATCATCCGCCTCCCACCAGCGTGACCACTTCCACGCGATCGCCATCCTGCAACTGGTGCGACTCGTGGCGGCTCCGCGGAACAAGCGTGCGGTTCACCTCGACCGCGCATGGCACGCCGTCGCGCCCAAGCTCGCGCAGCAGGTCGCGCACCGAGCCGGCGCCGGTGGATTCGTAGGACTGCCCATTCAGTTCAAGCTTCATGAAGGCAGGAATGGTAGTCGGTGTGCCTGCGCACGTGCGTGGCACGCGTCTACCATTCGGGCGCGTGCGAAGTCTGCTCTCGATGCTGATGCTTGTCTCGCTGGTCGCCTGCAAGCGGCCCGCCTACGACACCACCACGCCCGACGCGGCGCTGGATGCGGCCGTGGCCATGGTGCAGCAGGGACAGGCGCAGCAACTGCCGGGGCTGATCGAGATCGAGGCACGAGACATCACCTTCGAGGACGGCGTGACCGAGGCCAGTGCCATCGCGGAGGTGAAGGTGAAGGCCGGCGACATGCTGGCACGGCTGCTTCGCGTGGCGCAGGGGTTGCGTGATCGATTCCCGAAGGAGGTCGAGCGCGAGGTGAAGGCGGCCACGAAGAAGACCGCGCGCAGCACCCGCGAATTCACGGTGGCGATTCTCGCTGATCCGGCCGCATGGCTTGCCGCGCAGCGACCTCGCATCACCGCAACCGATCTCGGCGATGGCACGGCGGCGCTTTCGCTCGATGGTGATCCGCTGCTCGCGGGTGTGCTGACCATGGTGCAGACGCCGGGCGGCTGGCGATTCCGCGTTCCGGTGGAGCTGGTGCGAGACAACCAGTACTGGCCCGACACCCGCCATGAGTGGAGCGTGATCGCCAGCATGATGCTGGCCATCGAGCACGCGCTGGTGGACTTTCAGCGCGATCTGGATGGCGGCAAGATCGCCAGCCTGGATGCGGCGAGTTCGCGTGTGGGCAGGCTTGTGGGCGAGAGCGTGGTGGTGCAGTCCATCATCTACGCGGCGATGAAGCGCCCCGAGTCGGCGGCGAAGGATGCACCCGAGGCACCGGCGCAACCTGCGGCCAAGTGACGGCTCGTCAAAGGAAGAGCATCGACACGGCCGCCATGACCGGCAGCAGCAGTGCGGCGGCCCATGCGACATACCCGAGGAATCCAGGCATGGGCACGCCTTCCTGCTTCGCGATGGCGCGCACCATCAGGTTCGGGCCGTTGCCGATGTAGGTCATGGCGCCCATGAACACCGCGCCGAGCGACACGCCTGCGAGCAGGTCTCCTCGGATGAAGCTTCCATCAGCCAGCGCCACGCTGCCCGCCATGACGCCCTGTGGCGTCACGCCGCGCGCCACCTCCATGAACACCACATAGGTGGGTGCGTTGTCGAGCACGCTCGACAGTGAGCCGGCACTCCAGAACAGCTTCCATGGCGCGTCCATGCCGAGTGACGCGCCCTTCACTTCCAGCACCGCCAGCGGCACCTGCATGGCCATGAAGATGCCGCAGAACAGCGCAGCGACTTCGCCCATGGGTGCCAGCGAGAAGGCGCGCGGTCCGCGCTTCTTCCACGGTCGCGGGTCCACGCTGGCCGCAGCAAGGCCAAGCAGCAGCAGTTCGCGGAACAGCTGTGGCGGGGTCCATCCGACCAACGGCATCGCCTGCCCCGGCTGCACCAACGCAACCACCAGAGCCGCGAGTGCGAGCAGCAGCAGGTGCCACCAGCCCACCACGCGGATGCGGGTGGGGAGCGAGGTGTGCAGTTGCACCTCGCGTCGTTGCATGGATGCGTCCATGGCCGCGTACAGCGCCAGCAGCGTTCCCACGGTGAACAGCCACGGCTTCCACAGGCTCAGCGTCCACGTGAAGGGAACGCCACGCAGGAAACCGAGGAACAGCGGTGGATCGCCGATCGGCAGCAGGCATCCACCCACGTTGCTCACCAGGAAGATGAAGAACACCACGGTGTGCACGCGGTGCCGACGATGGGCGTTGGCGCGCAGCAGTGGCCGGATCATGAGCATGCTTGCGCCCGTGGTGCCGAGCAGGTTCGCCAGCACCGCGCCCAGCGCCAGCATGCATGTGTTGGCGCCGGTGCTTCCGGGAATGTGACCTTCCAGCCGCACGCTGCCCGAAATCACGTAGAGCACCAGCAGCAGCACGATGAAGGGCACGAACTCGGCGATGGCGTGTGCCGCGCTGCCGAGGGCGTTCTCCTCGCCGGCGCGCAGGTGCATCCACAGCAGTGCGGCCAGCCCCATGGCGGCGCTGACCGCAAGCTTGCTCATGTTGGATTCCCACCAGTGCTCCGTGGCCGGCACCAGCGGCAGCACCACCATGCAGCCGAGCAGCGCGACGAAGGGCAGGCACCCCGCCCACCAGTCTGGCAGCACGGCGATGGCCGCCGCGTCCGCGGCATGCGGCAGCGCGAGTCCGCGCAGCGAGGCCACGCACAGCGCGAGGGCCAGCAATGCACCCACGGTTCTGGTGACATGCGCCACGCGACGGCTGCTGTGGGTGTGCGCCATGGGTGCGTTGTAGCCGATGCGCCGCCATTGCGTGCGACGCTTCACGCGACTACCGTCTGTGCATGGTGCGGCATGCCCTGTTCCTGTTGCTGGTGATTCCGTTGGCGATCGCATCGCTGGCGTGGGCGCAGCAGCCGTATGTGCACGACTTCACCGTGACGGGCCTGCTGGAGCCGATGGCGGTGGGATTCGACAAGGATGGTTCGCTGCTGGTGGCGGCGGGGCGCGAGGGCCTGCTTCGCTTCGATCGCCAGGGCACCCGCACGGTGGTTTCGAGCGCGCGTGCAGATCGGCTGCCAGGCGCGGGGCCGGTGTCGGTGGACACGTTGCGCAATCGCGTCATCGTGCGCACCGACGCGCAGGCTTCGGTGATCGACGGCACAGGCTGGGAGATCGGTCGGCTCAGTGTTCCCGAGGCGGTGGCCATGGCACCCGACGGTGCGGTGTGGATCGCCGACACGGGCAACGCGCGCGTGGTGCGCGTGGATCGCGATGGCAGCGCGCGCGCCTTCGGTGAGCGGGGCTTCTTCCCCGGCCAGTTCATCGCGCCATCCGGCGTGGCGTTCGATGTGGATGGCCCATTGGTGACCGACCGGCTGAATCACCGCGTGACGCGGCTTGCCTGGGACGGCACGATGCGCGACGTGTTTGGGCTGCATGCGGTGCGACCGAGGGAAGGCGAGGGGCGCGTGCACTATCCGACCGCCATCGCCGTCGAGCCGAATGCCGGTCGTGTTGCCATCGCGGAGCCGTTCGAGCGCCGGGTGCAGGTGTTTCGGCCGCGTGCCGTCGACGAGAAGTTGAAGCCGATGCCGCCCATGCCGAGCAAGGAGGGCGTGACCAGCCATTTCGGTCCAGACTGTTCGGTGGGCGGCGACATCGTGGCGGCATGGGAACCCGAGAGCGGCTGCGTGGTGCTGTGGGATGCGCGCAACAACCCGCCTGCACACGTGAACACCTTTGGCGGCACGGGTGAGCGTCCTGGCCAGTTTCGTGCGCCTGTGTCCGTGCTGGTGGAGCCCGATGGCGGCGCGGTATGGGTGCTGGATCGGCTCGGTGATCGGTTGGAGCGGTGGCTGATCACCCGAGATCGAGACGGCCCCGTCGACTTCGATCCGTTCATGACGCGGCTGTATGCGGGCATGCCGCTGTCGGAG
>CAIPQY010000212.1 GCA_903867275.1 uncultured bacterium
ACGGACGTTGCTGACCTTGCGCGTGACCACATCCATGGTCTTGCTCACGTCGCGGCCCATCGCCTTGGCGACATTCGCCGTGGGATACACCTGATTGAAGGCGGGCTCCGGCACGGGCTCGGCGGCGGTGTTCATGTTCCACCAGCCACCGAGGTAGTAGGCGTTGTAGCCGAAGCCCGGTTGCAGGGCGACGGTGCGACCCAGGAGCGCGGTGTTGTTCACCAGGGGCTGGAGTGCCGCAGGCAGCGTCGCTCCCGCGGGAAGCGAGATGGAATCCGCGGTGACGGAATATGCGGGGTTTCCATCGTCACTTGCACCGCGATAGTTCATCATGGACTCCCAGTTGAAATCCAAGAAAGGCATCAGGCGCCATGGATAGGTTTGTGTAACTGCTGCGTTGAAGCGATTGCTTTGGCCCGGGACCGTGACGTTCATCCGGTACTTGAGTCTCCAAGCGGCTTGCACGTCCTCGCTCAGGTAGCCCGGCAGGCACTCGTCGGCAGACTGGCCGGCATACATGGTCCATGCCATGAAGACCTGTCGCGCGTCGCTCAGCTGTTTGGTGTTGCGTCCGGCGCTGTGGGCGCGCTGCAGTCCGGTGAGCAGCAAGCCCATCAGGAGCGTGATCACGCCAATGACGACAAGCAACTCAGTGACGGTGAAGCCGCGGCGCTTCATCGACCGCTCACCGTGACCTTCTCGACCAGGCCCTTGCGGATCTTGTCCACGCCCGAGCCCAGCTCGCCGATCGGATCCGGTGGCACGATCTCCACGATCTTCTCGCCCAGCTTCGCCTCGCCGCGGTTAACCTTGGCCTCGAAGTCCTTGCACTCCTTCAGCAGGCGCTCGAGGATCTCCTCTTCGGGCACGTTGGCCACCTTCTGGCCCTGCACGTAGATGATGCCGCGGCGATCGCCGGCGAACACCGCCACGTCGGCGCCTTCGGCCTCGCCGGGGCCATTCACCACGCAGCCCATGACGGCCACCTTGATGGGCAGCTTGATCTCCTTGTCGAGCTTGCGCTCGACTTCCTTCACCAGGTTGAACAGGTCCACCTGGATGCGACCGCAGGTGGGGCAGGCGATCAGTTCCACGCCCTTGCGCGTGCGCAGGCCGAGGCAATACAGGATCTCCAGGCCATCCTTCACCTCGTCGATGTGGTCGCTGGCGTAGCTGATGCGGATGGTGTCGCCGATGCCGTTGGACAGCAGGGTGCCAAGCGCGACGGCGGTGCGGATGGTGCCGGTCGACTTGGGGCCCGCGTGGGTGACGCCCAGGTGCAGCGGATAGGGGAAGCGCTTGGCGATCTCGGTGTAGGCGTCGATGCACAGCGCCGCGTCCATGCTCTTGGCGCTGATCACCACGTCGTGGAAACCGCGCGCGTCGAAGATGTCGAGGTACTCCTCGAGCTTGGCCACCATCAGCGCCAGCAGGTGGCCCGACTTGTGCCCCTCGAAGTACATGCCCAGCTCCTCGGCGCGGCGCTGCTTGTCCTTGCGCTCGATGATGCTGCCCTCGTTCACGCCGATGCGGATCGGGATGCCGCGCTCCTTGCAGGCGTCGATGACCTTGTTCACCTGGTCGCGGTCGCTGATGTTGCCGGGGTTCAGGCGGATCTTGTGCACGCCGGACTCCACGGCCTCGAGCGCGCGCTGGTAGTGGAAGTGCACGTCGGCCACGATGGGCACCTTGACCTGCTTGATGATCTCCTTCAGCGCCTCGGTGTCCTTGCGCTCGGGCACGGCCACGCGCACCACGTCCACGCCGGCGTCGGCGTAGCGGTTGATCTCGGCCACGCAGGCGTCGATGTCGTGCGTGTAGCCGGCGGTCATGGTCTGCACGGCCACGGGGGCATCGCCACCGATCTTCACGCGGCCAACGCGGTCATCACCGAAGGTCACCTGACGGGTCTTGCGTCGTTCGATCATTTGGGCAAGTGTAGCGGCGTGCGCGGCGCGTTCCGAGCCGATCGGTGCGCGCGCCACTATGCTGCCGCCCATGAACGAATCCGCCGCTCGCGTGCCGTTCCTGAAGTTCCGCCTCTCGCTGATGATGTTCCTGCAGTACGCCGTGTGGGGCGTGTGGCTGCCGGTGCTGGGGGGTTATCTGGGTTCGCCCACCGCATCGGGCGGTCTGGGTTTCAGCGGCGGTCAGATCGGCATGATTCTTGGAACGGCCGGCGCATGCGGCGCGATCCTGGCGCCGTTCATCGCGGGTCAGGTGGCCGACCGCTTCATGAACGCCGAGCGCGCGTTGGGACTGCTGCTGTGCGTGGGTGCGGTGGCCAACTGGCTGCTGGCGGGGGCGAAGACCTACGAATCGTTCCTGGGGCTGTCGATCGCGTACTCGATCCTGTACATGCCCACGCTGAGCCTGACCAACTCGATCGCCATGGCGAACCTGTCGAACGCCAACAAGGACTTCCCGCGCGTGCGCGTGTGGGGCACCATCGGCTGGATCGTGGCGAGCGCGGCGTTTCCGCTGATGTGGCTGCAGGATCACCTGCAGCTGACCGTGGTGCCGTGGTTCGTGAC
The DNA here is from genome assembly GCA_903867275.1 of uncultured bacterium. Classification (GTDB taxonomy): domain Bacteria; phylum Planctomycetota; class Phycisphaerae; order Phycisphaerales; family SM1A02; genus SYAC01. The sequence continues at coordinate 2,535 of CAIPQY010000212.1, forward strand.
GGGCACCGAGAAGGCGAACGCGACCGGACTGGTGCCCGATGCGCTGCGCGTGTCGGCGGTGGTGAGCCTGGCGTACGGCGTGTTCGCGCTGCTGGCGCTGCCGCGCACGCCGCCCAAGGGCAACTCGCCGCATCCGTTGGCGTTCCTCGAGGCGTTCGCGCTGCTGAAGCGCCGCTCGGTGCTGGTGCTCACCATCACGGCGATCGTGATCTCGATGATCCACAACATCTACTTCATCCGCACGGCGAGCTGGCTGGAGACGGTGGGCTTCACCAAGGCCAATGCGCCTGCAGCCATGACGGTGGGGCAGATGGTGGAGATCGCCACGCTGGCGGTGCTTGGGTGGTTCATCGCGCGGCTTGGTTTCCGTCGCGTGCTGATGATCGGTGCGGCGGCGTACTACCTGCGATTCGCGTGCTTCGCCATGGCCGGTGGGCCAGCGCTGGCGTATGCGGGCATCGCGCTGCACGGGTTCTGCTACGCGTTCTTCTTCGCGGCGGCGTTCCTGTTCATCGATCGCACGGCGCCCAGCGATGCGCGACACAGCGCGCAGACGGCGTTCGGCATCGCGATCCTGGGTGTGGGGCCGATCCTCGCGGGCCTGTACAACGGCTTCCTGGACACGGTGAGCACGGCGGGTGCCACGGGTCTGGCGGGGCAGTGGCAGCACTTCATGCGCGCGCGAGGCCTCGAGATTCCGGCCTTCGGCACCAGCTGGCCCGCGGTGTGGTGGACCGAGGCGACGATCGGCGCCGTGGCGTTCGCGCTGCTGGTGTTCGGCATGCCGAAGTCGGCGGACAAGCAGGGCGCCTGATCGCGGAGCGCGCGCAACGCGTTCGGCCGTGGTCGCGTGTTGCCTGAAGGGTCCGATACAGACCCCCGTCCCTGTTACGCGGACTCAGGCGGTGGCGCCCATGGCGCGCTGCTCGCGTTCGTAGTCGGCGTGCAGCTTCAGCTTGGCCTCTTCGCCAGGGATGATCAGCGCCGCCACGGGCGTGCCTTCCTTCAGCGGCGTGCCATCGAGTGCTGTGATCTCGAACCTGGGTTGCTGCGAGTCATGCACGGCCAGTGCGGTCTCGAGCTTCTTCTGCACGGTTGGATCGATCTTGGCCCAGCTCTCGCGTCCGCGGCACTTGGGGAACTTGCTGCAGCCAAGCCACGGCCCGCGCTTGCCGGTGCGCAGGTTCATGGGCGCCGCGCACTTGGGGCAGGGGAGTTCGGTCACGAAGGGCTTGGGCGAGGGGAACTTGATGCCGCCCTTCTTGTCCATGTTCAGCACGAAGTCCGTCTCGCGGTTCACGCTGGTGAGGAAGTCGCCGAAGCGGCCGGTGCGCAGGATCATGGGCGCGCCGTCGACCGGACACTTGATGTCCACCTTTTCGGGCAGCATGGGCTTGCCCTGACGGTTCACCGGCGCGGCGTAGCTGCACGCGGGCTCGAACTTGGGCTTGCGCGGCTTCTTGCTCTTGGTGGGCGGCTGCTTCACTTCCACCTTCTCGTTGAAGCCGCTGCATGACAGGAACTTGCCGGTCTTGCCCAGGCGATATTCGCAGCGACGGCCGCAGATCGGGCAGGCGTAGGGGCTCTTCTCGGTCTCGCCCTTCACGTGCGTGCGCTCCATCAGGCCCGCAACGACGGACTTGAAGGGCACGTAGAAGTCCTGCAGCATCTGCTGCCAGCGCAGCTTTCCGGAGGCGATCTCGTCGAAGGCCTCCTCGATCTTGCGGGTGTAGCCCACATCCATGAAGCCCTGCTTGAAGGGCTCCTCCAGGAAGGCGCACACGGCCATGCCGATGTCGGTGGCGTGGAAGGCGCGGCTGACCTGCTCCACGTACCTGCGCTCCTCGATGGTGTTGATGATCGAGGCGTACGTGGAGGGGCGGCCGATGCCCTGCTTCTCGAGTTCGCGCACCAGGCTGGCCTCGTTGAAGCGGCTCGGCGAGCTGCTGAACTTCTGCTGCGGATCGAGCCAGAAGGGGGCCATCTCCTGGCCTTCCTTCAGGGCCGGCAGTTCCTGATCGTCGCCTTCGCCGCGGATGCCGGTGATGGTGTATCCGTCGAAGGTCTGCACGCGCCCGTTGGCCTTGAACACCGCGCCGGTTGCCTTGTCGCTGCGCTCGAGCAGCACGGCGGTGCTGTCGTACTGCGCGTCGGTCATCTGGCATGCCACGAAGCGCTGCCAGATGAGGTTGTAGAGCTTCCACTGCTCCTCGTCGATCTCGCCGCGCAGGCTGTCCGGCGTGCGACGCACGTTGGTGGGGCGGATGGCCTCGTGGGCTTCCTGCGCGCTCTTGTTGCTGCTGCCGTAGAAGCGGGGCTTCTCGGGCAGGTACTTGGCGCCGTACTTCTCGCCGATGAACGCGCGCACCACGCCCAGCGCTTCGCCGCTGAGGTTGGTGGAGTCGGTTCGCATGTAGGTGATCAGGCCCACCGGACCTTCGCCCGGCACGTTCACGCCCTGATACAGCATCTGCGCCACGCGCATGGTGCGGTCGGTGCCGAAGCCCAGCGCGTAGCTGGCGCTCGACTGCAGGGTGCTGGTGATGAAGGGTGCGCGCGGTCTGCTGCTGGTGCCGCTGCGCTCGATGCTCTTCACGCGGTAGCGCACGCCGGCGCCGATGGTGCCGCGCACCACGCGCTGCCAGCGGGCGAAGCCCACGGGCTCCAGATCCTTGCGTGCATCGATCACCTGCGGCGCGTCCAGATCCACCTGCACGCCTTCCAGACCAACGGCTTCCGCCACGGTCTGCACGCGCTTCAGCAGGTCATCGCCCGGCGTGTACCAGCGCGCTTCCTGCGGAATGGGCGTCTTGGTCTTCTTGTCCTCCTCGGTCTTGCGGATCACCCAGTCGGGGATCGTGATCGAGGGGTTCTTCTTGCCGAAATCGGGGTGATCCTCGTACTTGGGCACCTCGCGGCCGAGGTCGAAGGGCTTGCCGCCAACCTGCACCAGCGAGCACTCGATGCCGCTGCGCTCGGCGAGCCAGTGCGACTGCTCCTTGATGGTGGGGCCCTTGCCGCGCTCGTCGCGTCGCGACATGAACACGTTCCATTCCTTCGCCATCGCCGCGCCCTTGCCGGCGTCGGGCGTCATGGCGGCTTCCACCTTCCAGTATTCATCGGGCTGGAAGGCGCGGATCTCGCGTTCGCGGTCCACGATCAGCTTCAGCGCCACGCTCTGCACGCGACCCGCGCTCAGTCCGCCGGCCACCTTCTTCCACAGTACGGGGCTCACCTCGTAGCCCACGATGCGGTCCAGGATGCGGCGCGCCTGCTGCGCGTTCACGCGGTCGATCTCGATGGCTCGCGGCTGCTCGAAGGCCTTCACGATGGCGCTGCGGGTGATCTCGTCGAACTCCACGCGCTTGGCCTTGGTGGGATCCACGCCCAGCAGCTCGGCCAGATGCCACGCGATCGCCTCGCCTTCGCGGTCCAAGTCGGTGGCGAACCAGATCTCGCTGGCGTCCTTGGCCAGCTTCTTCAGCGCCGTCACCTGCGCCTTGCGATCGTCGCTCACCTCGTAGGTGGGCTCGAAGTCGTTGTCCAGATCCACGCCCGGCACCGGTTGCTTCACGCCCTTGGGGGCACGCTTGGGAAGGTCGCGGATGTGTCCGCGGCTTGCCTCCACGGTGAAGCCGGGGCCCAGATACTTGGCGATCGTCTTGGCCTTGGCGGGGCTCTCCACGATCACCAGCTGGCTGCCGGAGGCCTTGGGGGTGCGGGGTTTGGAAGTCTTGGCTGGCATCGGTGGGGCAACTACCTTGAGCCGCCACCATCGGTCCGTCAAGTCGGGGAAGGTGAATCCATCGTCCGAGAACGGCCTTCAAGCCATGCCTGAACGGCCTTCGACCACGCCCCTTCGGGGCTGTGGTCGGCTTCGATCCAGAAAGAATTTTCCGCGACACGGAACTTTTTCAGCCAGGTGCGCTGCTGCTTGGCGAAGCGGCGGGTGCGCACCTTGATCCCTTCCACCGCCACGGCGAGCGAGATGCGACCCTCGGCCGCGTCGGAGAGTTCGCGGTAGCCGACGGCCTCGAGCGGCTGCGGGAGCAGAGGCCCCTTGTTCAGCAGCGCGTGCACTTCGTGCTTCCAGCCGGCTTCGAGCATGTGCTGCACGCGCGCGTTGATGCGCGTGTTGATCGCCTCCACGCTCCAGTCGAGTCCGATGAGGCGCATGTGTCCGGGCATGCGTGGCGCGGCGTCGCTCCACTGCTTGCGCGAGGCGCTGGCCGGTGCGCCGGTGAGTCGCGCGATCTCCAGTGCGCGGATGGTGCGGCGACGATCGTTGGGGTGCAGCGTGGTGGCGGTGACGGCGTCGGTGGACTCCAGTTCGCGGCGAAGGTCGGCGGTTTCGCGCGCATCGAGTTCGGCACGCACGGCGGGATCGCTCGCGGCGTCCTTGGTCATGCCTTCCATCAACAGGCGCAGATACAGGTTGGTGCCGCCCACCACGATGGGCCAGCGATCGCGCGCGCGGATCGAATCGATCGCCTGCTCGGCGCAGGCCAGCCAGGCTGCGGCGGTGAACGCGTCGCGGTGGGGGTCGGCCAGGTCCAGCGCGTGATGCGACACGGCGGCGCGTTCGGCCGCGGTGGGCTTGGCCGTGCCGATGTCCATGCCGCGCCACACCTGCATGCTGTCGGCGCACACCACCTCGCCGCCGCCGGGCAGCGAGCGCGCCAGCTCGAGCGCGAGGGCGCTCTTGCCGCCGGCGGTGGGGCCGGCGATCAGAAGGCAGGGGCGTGGCGACATGCGGCAAGTATGCTTCCAAACCCATCTGGAGGCGAACAACCATGGCGAAGAAGACCATCGATCAACTGGACGTGAAGGGCCGCCGCATCTTCATCCGCGCGGATTTCAACGTGCCGCAGGACGACAAGGGCCGCATCACCGACGACCGCCGCATTCAGGCAACGCTGCCCACGATTCGCAGCGTGCTCGCGCGTGGCGGCAGCGTGGTGGCGGCCAGCCATCTGGGCCGGCCAGAGGGCTCGGGACACGAGGCCGACTACTCGATGGCCCCTGTGGTGGAGCGCCTGCGCGAACTGCTGGGCACCGATGCGGTGAGCGTGCGCCTGGTGGGCAAGCTTCCCACCGATGTGGATGCCGCCGCGGCCGCCGCGGTGCTGAAGCCCGGCGAGGTGCTGGTGCTCGAGAACCTGCGCTTCGAGAAGGGTGAGAAGAAGGGTGACGCCGGTTTCGCGGGCAAGCTGGCCGCCTACGCCGACGCGTACTGCAACGACGCCTTCGGCGCGAGCCATCGCAATGACGCAAGCATGCTGGCGCTGCCCACCGCGATGCAGTCGCGACCGCGCGTGGCGGGCCTGCTGCTGGCGCGCGAGTTGAAGTTCCTCGGCGACACCATCGCGCATCCACCGCGACCCTTCGTGGCGATCCTGGGTGGCGCGAAGGTGAGCGACAAGCTGCCCGCGCTTCGGAACCTGATCGGTCGCGTGGACACCATCGTGATCGGTGGCGCGATGGCGTACACCTTCCTGCTTGCGCAGGGTCACGATGTGGGTCGCAGTCTTGTGCAGCGCGATCTGGTGAACGAGGCGAAGGCGCTGCTTGCCGAGGCGCCCGCGAAGGGCACGCGCATGGTGCTGCCCGTGGATCACGTCTGCGGCCAGCTGCTTGAAGAAGGAACGCCCACGCAGGTGTGCTCGCAGGTGCCCGAGGATTGGATGGGCCTCGACATCGGTCCCGCCACCGAGAAGGCCTTCGCCGCCGAGATCGCGACCGCCAAGCTGGTGGTGTGGAACGGCCCGATGGGGGCGTTCGAGATTCCGCCGTTCGATCACGGCACGATGGCCATGGCCAAGGCCGTGGCGGCGGCCACCACGGCAGGCTGCATCACCATCGCCGGCGGCGGCGACACGGCGGCGGCGGTGGAGGTGGCCGGCATGGCCGATGCACTCACCCACATCTCCACCGGTGGCGGTGCCAGCCTGGAGATGCTCGAAGGCAAGGACTTCGATTCGCTCAAGCCGCTCGATGAGGCCCACGCGGGCTGAGGCCCTATCATGCCTTTCGCATTCCAAGGAGACTCCACATGCTCACCACGCGCCATCTGCTCGCCGCCGTTCTCTCCCTCGCCACTGGCTTCGCCGCGTTCGCCGAGGACGTGAAGCTGAAGGTGGGCGATGAGGCGCCCGGTCTGGCGCCGAAGGACCTGATGCAGGGTTCGCTGCCCGACCTGAAGACGGAGAAGGGTTGCGTGGTGGTGGAGTTCTGGGCGACCTGGTGCGTGCCGTGCATGAAGTCGATTCCGCACCTGAACCAGATGCACAAGGATCTGGGCAGCCGCGGCATGCAGCTGATCAGCGTGAGTGACGAGAAGAAGAAGACCGTGCGCGAGTTCCTCGACAAGAAGGGCTCCGCGATGGCGTATCCGGTGGCCACCGACTTCGAGGGCGAGGTCGCGACCAACTGGCTGAAGGCCGCCGGCCAGAACGGCATTCCCTGCGCGTTCGTGATCGGCCGCGGCGGTCGCGTGCTGTGGATCGGCAACCCGCTCGACGATCAGTTCGAGCCCATCGTTCGCAAGGCCATGACCGGTCGCTACGACCCGGTGAACCGCGAGAAGATGGAACCCGGCATCAAGGCCGCGCGCAAGTGCGTGGACGTGCGCAACTGGGCCGAGGCGTACAAGCACTACAACGGCGTGATCGAGCAGGATCCCTCGCTCGCACTCGACGTGACGATCGAGCGCTTCAAGGCCACGCTGCTGAAGGAGAACAATTCGAAGGCCGCCTACGAGTGGCTGACCGACACCGCCCGCAAGCGCTACGGAAGCGACGCCGATGCTTTGAGCGAGATGGTGACCATGATCGTGAAGGACCCGGAGGTGACCACGCGCGATCTTGATGCCGCCGCGACCATCGCCGAGGTGATGGGCACCAAGGGCGGCTATCGCGCGCTCGAGACCCAGGCGCTGGTCGCTTCGGCCAAGGGCGACCTGGCCAAGGCCATCGACCTGCAGACCGATGCATGGATGAACGCCGACCCGGTGAACAAGGCTTCGGTCAAGCGCACGCTGGACGAGTATCGCGCCGCGGGCAAGCGCTCCACGGCCAAGTCGGGAGCCGCGGCGAGTGGCTCGTGATCTGTTTCGGCAGCGACCCAGGCGTCCGCTGCTGGCGGCCAGCATCCTGTCGGCGGACTTCACGCGACTCGGGCAGCAATCCATCGATGCGCTCGCGGCCGGTGCCGACCTGATCCACATCGACGTGATGGACGGGCACTTCGTGCCCAACCTGTCCATGGGCCCGGCGATCTGCGCGGCGGTTCGGCGCGCATGCCCCGACGCGTTCCTGGATGTGCACCTGATGGTGACCGACCCCGGCATGTTCCTGGCGCCCTTCGCCAAGTCTGGTGCGGATTCGGTGACGTTCCATGTGGAGACCGTGGATGATCCGGCGGCGCTGGCCGCGCAGGCGCGCGCGCTTGGGTTGGGCGTGGGTCTGGCCAGCAATCCGGACACGGCCCCCGAGCGGCACGAGCCGTACCTGCGCGCCTTCGACGTGCATCTGGTGATGAGCGTGCATCCAGGCTTTTCCGGTCAGGCCTTCATCGAGAAGTCGCTGGCGAAGACGCAGTGGCTGCGCACGCGCCTCGGCGACACGGCGCGCGTGCAGATGGATGGTGGCGTTGGTCCGCACACCGCCGCAGCCTGCGCCAAGGCGGGCTGTGACGTGATGGTGAGCGCCTCCGCGCTGTTCGACGGCAAGGATCTCAAGGCCGCCGCCGACGCCATTCATCTGGCGGCCTCGGTCGGCTAGGATCGGGCCATGGCTGAACCCACATGGGAAACCGCCGGCGTCGCGATGGCCAAGAAGTCCGTTCCGGACGGCCTGTGGATGCCGTGCGACGGCTGCGCCGAGACGCTGTTCCGCAAGGCCCTCGAGGGCAACCTGTGGGTGTGCCCGCGGTGCGATCACCACCATCGCATCTCCGCGCGCGTGCGCGTGGAGCAGATGCTCGACCCGGGTTCATTCGAGCCCATGAACGCCACCATGTCGCCCATGGATCCGCTGAAGTTCCGCGACCTGAAGGCGTATGTGGACCGCATCGCCGATGCGCAGCGCACCACCGGCGAGAACGACGGCGTGCAGACCGGCACCGGCTTCATCAAGGGCCGCAAGGTGGCGATCGGCTGCATGGACTTCACATTCCTGGCCGGTTCGATGGGCAGCGTGATCGGCGAGAAGCTGACGCGCATCATCGAGCATGCCACCGACCACGACCTGCCGCTGGTGATCGTGAGCTGCTCCGGCGGCGCGCGCATGATGGAGAGCGGCTTCTCGCTGATGCAGATGGCCAAGACCAGTGCGGCGCTCGCGCGGCTCGATGACGCGGGCGGCCTGTTCATCAGCGTGCTCAGTGATCCGACCACCGGTGGCGTGACCGCCAGTTTCGCCATGCTGGGTGACGTGATCATCGCCGAGCCCAAGGCGCTGATCGGCTTCGCCGGTCCGCGCGTGATCCGCCAGACCATCCGCCAGGAACTGCCCGAGGGCTTCCAGACGGCGGAGTTCCTGAAGGACGCGGGCTTCGTGGACCGCATCGTGCACCGCTCGCAGCTTCGCAGCGAGATCGGTCGCGTGATCGACTACGCCGGCAAGTGACCGTGATGCGCACCTTCGATCGATGGATCCGGCCTGCGCTGCTGGCGGCGAGCGGATCGCTGCTGATCTGCCTGTCGGTGGCGCCGATCGACCTGTGGTGGTGCGCGTTCGTCGCGTGGGCGCCGCTCACGCTGCTGGCGGCGCAGGCCGCGCGTGCACGCCAGGCCGGCGACCGGCGCGCGGTGCTTCGCGCCGCGGGCATCGCGCTGGCGATCGCCTTCGGTCGCTGGCTGTGGCTGGAGCAGTGGATCGGCGACGTGAGCGACGCGGGATGGCCGGCGCTGGCCCTTTGCATGGCCATCTTCGACGCGCTGTTCGTGTGGGCGCTGGCGCGCAGCGAGTCGCGCGTCGGGCAGTCGCGATGGCCGCTTGCCGTGCGCGCCGCAATTCTGCTGATGGGCTGCGAGTGGATGCGGGGCCGCGTGTTCATGGAGGGCTATCCATGGTTCATGCCGGCGCAGCCGCTGATCGAATGGCCGCTGATCGCGCAGGCGGCGTGCGTGGTGGGCGCGGCCGGCATGGGCGTGCTGCCCGCCGCCATCGCGGGCGCGCTCGCGGATGCGTGGCTCAGCCGATCGGATGCCGTGGCCCGACGCCGATGGGTCGGCGGTGCGCTTGCGGCACTCTGCGTGCTGCTGGCGTGCGTGGTGTTCGGTGCCGCGCGCATGGCCAACGGCACCGGCGAGCCTGTTCGCACGCTGGCACTGCTCGCCGTGCAGACCAACGTGAAGCAGAGCAACAAGGATGCGCCCGATCGTCACAAGCAGGACGATCAGGTGACCCGGCTTCTGCAACTCACCATGCAGGGGCTCGACGACGCGCGTGCGGCAGGCCGCCGCGTGGACCTGGTGGCGTGGCCCGAAACCGTGGTGCCCGGATTCGGCTTCGAACCCGACGCGATCCTGATGCAGAAGCAGCGGGGGCTGTGGCCCGCCGATCGCTACGTGGCACCCATCCAGGAACTGGCCGCGCGCGGCACGCCGATCCTGCTCGGCAGCGGCGCCTTCGTGGGCCTGCGCGTGGAAGGTGACCGCTACGCCTGGGCCAACCAGTTCAACAGCGCCTATCTGGTGCGCGGCGAGCAGCCGCCCGAGCGCATCGACAAGACGCTGCTGACGCCCTTCGGCGAGACCATGCCCTACATATCCAAGTGGAAGTGGCTGGAGCAGCAGCTTCTGGAACTTGGTGCGCGCGGCATGCGCTTTGACCTGCAGCCGGGCGAGTCACCGCGTCTGCTCACGGTGCCGGCCGGCGATGGCACAGCGCGCATCGGCGTGCCGATCTGCTTCGAGGACACGGTGTCGCGAGCCACCCGCGCCATCGCCCGCGCGGGTGAGGGAGCGCAGGCGTTGGTGAACCTCTCGAACGATGGATGGTTCGGCGACTTCGACGGCGCGCGTCTGCACCACGAGCAGGCGGCGCGGTGGCGATCGGTCGAGCTGGGCTGCAGTCTGGCGCGTGTCGCGAACACCGGCACGTCCAGCGCATTCGATGCGCGTGGACGGCGGATCGCGCCAGCGCTGCCGTGCCGAACCGAAGGCGTGTCGGTGATCGAACTGCCGCTTGCCGCGACGGCCACGCCCTTCCTGTGGATGGGCGATGTAGCATCATGGGCCATGTTCCTTGGAGCCATCGCGATGTCGATCCGAATCCGTCGAGCGGGTGTGTCGGCCGCCGCGCCGATCGTCGCGCTGCTGCTCGCTGGCGTGCCGGGTTGCGATTCGGACAAGCAGAGTCGCGTGCCCAGCTGGAGCAGCCGCGAGCAGAGCATGACGCCCGACGGCAACGCCAAGCTTTCGCCTGGAAGCAAGCCGCGCGCCGCGATTCCCGTGAGCCTTGCCGGCGATCCCAAGCGCAACGCCGGGCAGCTGCTCGATGAGGCGTCGCGTTCCACCGACCCCATGATCCGTGCGATCGCGCTGGAGGCGATGGAACCCGATCCCGTGCTGCTGGAGCCGGCGGTGCGTCGCGGCCTTGGCGACCCGAACGCGGGCGTTCGATACGTGGCGGCGGTGGTGGGCAGCAAGGCCAAGCTGCAGGGGCTGGCACCGCTGGTGGAGCCGCTGCTGCTCGATCCCAACGACAGTGTGCGAGCCGCTGCCATCCTGGCGCTGCATCGCGCCGGCCGCAATGTGGATCCGTCGCCGCTCGGGCGCATGATCATTTCACAGAGCCCCGAGGTGCGCGGCAACGCGGCCATGGTGATCGGCGACATGGGAAACAAGAGCGCGCTGCCGATGCTGAGCGAGGCGCTGCTGTCGCCGATGCCTCGGGCGCTTCCGGCGCAGGTGCGTGTGGTGGATCTGCAGATCGGCGAGGCCATGGCCAAGCTGGGCGACATGGGGCAGCTCGAGCCCATTCACGCCGCGCTGTTCTCGCGAGGGGATCAGGGCGAATGCATCGGCCTTGCCTGCCAGATCGTGGGAACCCTGCGCGACCAGAGCGCCATGCCCATGCTGCAGCGCCTGATCGACGCCGATGGCACGGATACCCGGCCGGTTGAAATTCGCCTGGTTGCGGCCGTGGCGGTCATGCACATTCTGCGCCCGGGGCCGGCAGCTCTGGTGGAACTGGGTGTGCTCGGCAGCATGGATATGCGTCCGGAAGTCCGGGGAATCAGTGCCAAACTCCTCGGATTCTTCCCCACGGCCGAGTCCGAGGCAGCCCTCACCCGGCTGCTGCGGGATCGCGATCCGGCGGTGCAGGTGGCGGCGGCGGCTTCCATCCTGAAAATCGCCGCGGCCGGTACCCCATCCGGCAACCCGCGTTGACACTTCGACCCCCGAGGGGGTAGTACTTCACGATCCTCCGGTCCGACGGTGCGCCGTCGATCGCGGAGGAACGCGTTCCACGAGGCCCTCGGGCCATTGCCCCACACGCGTGACCCTGTTGACGGAGCCGCAGCCTTGCACATCCTCACCAAGATCTTCATCGTTCTCACCGCGCTCCTGACCGTGGCTCTCGTGCCGCTGGTGATGATCAACACCGCCAACGACGAGACCTTCAAGAAGCGCTGGCTCGACGCACAGGCCGACGGCAAGAAGGCGATCTTCGAGAAGGACGCCGCACAGCGCCTGCAGGACTCCGAGACGCGCGCCGCCATGAACCAGGTGCAGACGCTGCAGTCGGAGAAGACCGCGCTGATGACCAAGGCCGAAGCCGCCAGCTCCGCCGAGCGCGCCGTGTCCGCACAGGCCCGCGAGATGGGCCTGAGCCTGCAGACCCTCACCAGCGCCAACAGCGTGCTGGCGGAGCAGGTGAAGATCGGCGAGACCACGACCACCGCGCTGCTGAAGGAGATGGGCGAACTGCGCACCAAGCTCACCTCGGCGCAGCAGGACAACATCCGTCTCGATGAAGCCGTGGCAACGCTCTCCAGCGACAACGAGACCTACAAGCAGTCCCTTCGTCAGCTGCAGGAAGAACTGAAGCAGGCGCGCGCCGAGAAGGATCAGGCGCAGTCCAAGGTTTCGCAGATGGTCAGCATGGTGGGCGACATCGCGCCCGCCGCGCAGCCCGGCGCCACGCGTGGCGCGGCCACCATGGTGGGTCGCACGCCCGCCGACCGCTCGCTGAGCGCGCGCATCATCGCGGTGCGCCGCGGCGCGGACAGCACGCTTGCGGAGATCAACGCCGGTTCGCGCGACGGCGTGCAGCCCGGCTGGACCATGACGATCGCCGATGGCGGCAAGTACCTGGGCAACCTTCGCATCACCACCGTGGACGTGAACCGCTCCGTGGGCGTGGTGGAGCTCGAGGACGCGCAGGGCCGCGGTGAAGTGAAGGCCGGCCTGCTGGCCATGAGCCGGAAGGGCGAGTGAGCGACCATGGCTGACTTCGCACCCGGACTTCCCCAGCGACGCGCCACGCCGAACCTGTACACGGTTCTGCTTGCCACGGCCACGCTGCTGCTGGCCGCAGGCAGCGTGTGGATCTCGCTGAAGAACATGGATCAGACGTCCGGCGAAGGTGGCCAGGGCGATCCGTTCAAGTACGTGGCCAAGTGACCGTCTGACGCACGCGCTCCGTCCCGCTTCGGACGGAACCGCTCCGGAGGCTCCGGAGATGCGATTGGGAAAGGAGATTCCATCATGCTTGATTCGCTGCTGAGCTGGTTCAGCGTCGACATGGGAATCGACCTCGGTACCTGCAATACGTTGGTGTGCGTGCGTGGCGAGGGCATCGTGCTGAACGAGCCGAGCGTTGTGGCCGTTCGCAAGGGCACCAACAAGGTGCTCGACAACGGCGAGGCCGTGGGTTGGCGCGCGAAGGAGATGCTCGGCAAGACGCCGGGATCGATCAGCGCCATCCGCCCGTTGAAGGACGGCGTGATCAGCGACTTCGAGATGACCGGCGCGATGCTGAGCTACTTCATCCGCAAGGTGAATGGCCGCGGCCGCCTCTTCGGTCCGCGCGTCGTCATCGCGGTGCCCAGCGGCATCACGGCGGTCGAGAAGCGCGCGGTGCTTGACAGCGCCGAGCAGGCCGGTGCGCGCCGCGTGTTCCTGGTGGAAGAGCCCATGGCTGCCGGCATCGGCGCCGGACTTCCCATCATCGAGCCGACGGCCAGCATGATCGTGGACATCGGCGGTGGCACCACCGAGGTGGCCATCATGAGCCTGGGCGACATCGCGAGCTGCGAGAGCGTGCGCGTGGCAGGCGATGACCTGGACGAGTCGATCATCAACTACATGAAGCGCCGCCATGGCATGGCCATCGGTGAGCAGACCGCCGAGCGCGTGAAGATCGAGATCGGTTCCGCGGCGCCCGTTGGCCCGCCGACCACCATGGAAGTGCGCGGCCGCGGCGTGGTGGATGGCCTTCCAAAGAAGGTCACCGTCACCAGCGACGAGATCCGCGATGCGCTGGCCGAACCCGTGGAGTCGATCGCCGAGGCGGTTCGACGCACGCTGGAGCAGGCCGAGCCTGAACTGGCGGCCGATCTGGTGGAGAACGGCATCACCCTGGCCGGCGGCGGTGCGCTGCTGCGTGGCCTGGACATCGTGCTGCAGACCAAGACCGGTCTCGACGTGAAGATCGCCGACGATCCGCTCACCTGCGTTGCGCGCGGCACGGCCATCTACCTCGAAAGCCTCGAGCAGTGGAAGTCCACGCTCGAGTCCGACAGCGACGAGATCTGACGCGGAGCCGATGCGCGTGACGCGCGGCACCCACGGTCCAGGACGCATGTTCGCGGCGACCATGATCGCCACGGTGGCGCTGTCGCTGGCGCCGGCCTCGTTCCTGCGTTCATGGACCAATGACCTGTCGGCGCTGCTGTGGCTGCCCTTGCGACCCCCGGCGCACGGACTGACGGCGCTGCGGTACTGGCTTCGCCCACCCGCGGAATCCGCAGGCGGTGGCGATGCGCAGATGATTCGCGATGAACGGGACCGCTTTCGCGCGCTGTGGCACGCGGAGCGTCTGCGGGCCGAGGGACTGTCGCAGCGGCTGTCCCAGATCGAGCGCGCGCGCGGCATGGATCGCGGTGGCGTGCCGGTGGAGCCGGTGCTGGCTTCCGTGACGGGCCGCGGTGCGGGATCCAGCGAACGCTTCCTGGTGCTGAACGCGGGCAAGCGCGATGGCGTGCAGGCGGGCGATCCGGCCGTGATCGGCGGCGATGTGCTGGTGGGTCGCGTGGTGGGCGAGCCTGGCGAGGCATCGTGCTGGCTTGCGCCGCTTCGAGATGCCTCCACCGGTCGCCTCGACGTGTACATCGCGCCCGCCGATCGGCCCGAGGCGCCGCCCTCCGAAGGCGTGATCGCGCAGCTTCGGCCGAACGCGCAGGGCCTGCTGGTGGGCGAGGTCGACAGCGCCGGCAAGGTGGACATCGGCGACAGCGTGCGGTTGGCGGACCCCACGTGGAAGCCCTCCGCGCAGGGCATGCGCGTGGGCGTGATCCGCGGTCTTCGCAAGAGCGATCGCAACCCGCTGCGTTCGGTGATCGAGGTGGAGTGCGAAGCCGAGACCGACCGCATGCGGCAGGTCACGCTGAAGGTGGAGGTGAACGGGTGAGCTGGAGCGCGTTCATCCTTGCCGCGGCGGTGGCGCTCACCATGGATGCGTCGTTCATGCCGGTGTTCGAGTTCGCGGGCGTCACGCCATCGCTCGTGGGCTGCCTGGCCGCGTTCGTGGCGCTGCACGCCGAGCGACGCGCCGCCTGGTGGGGCTGCTGGGTGCTGGGACTGCTGCTCGACCTCTCGAGCCCCGTCTCCATCGCCGGCACGGTGCTGTTCGTGCCGGGTCCGCATGCACTCGGCTTTGCGCTGGGTGCGGCGGGGGTGCTGTCGGTGCGGTCGGAGGTGATGCGCCGCAGCATGGTGGCCGCGGCGGCGGCCACGCTTGCGGTGCTGGTGCTCGCCAGCCTCGTGTGGACCTCGCTCTGGTCGCTGCGCGGGTGGTGGCCCGATGGGGAGGTGCCGTGGGCGGGCAACGCGCTGGTGGAACTCTGGCACCTGCTCCTTGCAAGCGCCTACACCACGCTGCTGGCGCTTCCCGTGGCGTGGCTGCTTGGACGCACGTTCGATCACTGGGGATTCCCCGCTTCGCGCCGCCGTCGGTGAACCGCGCGCGTGGATCGGGCTATCCTGCCCGGCCATGGCAGCGAAGCGAATCGTCTTCGAGGATGGTGGCGGACGGCTGGGGCCGCTGACGGACCTGCGCACGGCGGCGGAGATCCGCAACGGCGCGTTCGTGTCGTGGCAGCGCCT
>CAIPQY010000213.1 GCA_903867275.1 uncultured bacterium
ATCGCCGAACAGGCGCTTCACCGCCACCACCTCGGCCTTGTCGCCCAGTGGCGTGCTGGTTCCGTGCGCGTTGATGTATGCGATCTGGTCGGGATTCAGCTCGGCCTCGCGCAGCGCCATGCGCATGCTGCGGAAGGCGCCGGAACCCTGATCATCGGGGGCCGCGATGTGATACGCGTCGCCACTGCAGCCGTAGCCCATCAGCTCGGCGTAGATGCGTGCGCCGCGCTTGCGAGCGTGCTCGAGCTCCTCGAGCACCACCACGGCGGCGCCTTCGGCCAGCACGAATCCGTCGCGATCCTTGTCGAAGGGGCGGCTGGCCTTGGTGGGCTCGTCGTTGCGCGTGCTGAGCGCCTTCATGGCGCTGAACGCGCTCACGGCCACTGGACCGATGGCGCCTTCCGCGCCACCCGCCAGCATCACGTCGGCGTCGCCACGCTGGATCATGTGGAACGCCGCGCCGATGGCATGCGAGCCGGTGGCGCACGCGGTGGCGGTGGCGATGTTCACGCCCTGCAGGTTGAAGCGGATGCTGGCCTGGCCCGCACACGCGTTCACCATGAGACGCGGCACCACGAAGGGGCTCACCTTGCGGGGGCCGCCCTCGGTCAGCCTGGTGTGGTTGGTCTCGATGGTGTCGATGCCGCCGATGCCGCTGCCGATGGCCACGCCGCGGCGCTCGAAGTCGCCGGTGGCGAAGTCGATGCCGCAATCACGGGCCGCTTCCACCGCGGCACCGAGGCCGTACAGGCAGAAGCGATCCATGCGCTTGGCCTCGCGGCCATCCACGCCCATGTGCTTCTCGGGGTCGAAACCACGCACCTCACCGCCGAAGCGGGTCGACCAGTCGTTGGTCTGCGGGAATGAGGTGATCGGCCCGATGCCCGACGTTCCGTCGAGCAGGCTCTTCCAGAAGGTGGGCACATCAAGGCCCACATCGGTGACGGCTCCGAGGCCCGTCACCACGACACGGCGAAGTGTGATGGTGCGTGGCATGCGTGCAGGGGGAAGGCCGAAGCCGTCCGGTTCAGCCCTTGGCAGCCAGGCCCTTGTTGATCATGTCGACGGCCTGACCCACGGTGTGGATCTTCTCCGCCTGATCGTCCGGGATCTGGATGTCGAATTCTTCCTCGAGCGCCATGACCATCTCGACGGTGTCGAGGCTGTCGGCGTTCAGGTCGTTGGTGAAGCTGGTGTCGCGCGTGATGGTTTCCTTCTCCACGCTCATCTGCTCCGAAACGATCTTGATCACCTTGGTTTCGATCTCTTGCTCGGTCACGTCGCGTCTCCTGAGGATGCGGCCCAGGGGGAAGTCCCTGCGGCCTGTTGAGGACGGGAAGGTAGCGAAATTCGCCTGAAACCGCCACAAGGCGGCCGCAGGCCCGTTGTCACATGGCCATGCCGCCGTCGACCACGATCACTTGCCCGGTGACATAGCCGCCTTCGTCGCTGGTCAGCCAGCCAATGGCCGCGGCGATGTCGGTGGGGGTGCCAAACCGCTTCAGCGGAATGTTCGGAAGGGCCTGCTCCTTCACCTGAGGGGGCAGGACGGCCGTCATGTCGGTTTCGATGAAGCCGGGGGCCACCACATTGGCGGTGATGCCCTTGGAACCCAGCTCGCGGGCGATGCTCTTGGTCATGCCCACCAGGCCGGCCTTGGCGGCGGCGTAGTTCACCTGCCCGGCGTTGCCCATGAGGCCGCTCACGCTGCCCACGTTCACGATGCGGCCAAAGCGGCCCTTCATCATGGGGCGGCTGGCGGCGCGGCAGGCCACGAAGGCGCTCTTCAGGTTCACGCGGATCACGTCGTCGAAGTCGGCGTCGCTCATGCGCATCAGCAGGCCGTCCTTGGTGATGCCGGCATTGTTCACCAGGATGTCCAGGCGACCGTGCTTCTCGGCGACCTGTTCAACCATCTGTGCAAGCGCGGTCGAGTCGCCGATGTCGCACGCCTGCGCCTCGAAGCGGCCGCCCGCGGCGGTGATGGCAGCGCCGACATCCTTCAGTCCGTCGAGCGAGCGGGCAACGCCCACCACGATGCGACCCTGGCTGGCGATGCGTTCGGCGATGGCTCGGCCGATGCCTCGGCTGGCTCCTGTCACGATGGCTACGCGCGTTTCGATTGGATGGACTCCTCGGGGGCGGATGGTAACGAGCGATGCGGCGTGCGTTGG
>CAIPQY010000214.1 GCA_903867275.1 uncultured bacterium
GCGACGCGTGGCAGCAAACATACGGCGGCTGGCTCGATGCGCTTCGCAACCGCTGGACCAACGCCGAGTCCAACGATCCCCTTCGTCTCGCCGCCACCACGCTGCCTCCACTCATGGAAATGGATCTGCCGTCCACCTGGCCCACCGATCAGTCGCTGGTCGCCGTCAACCGCGTCGCCGAGTGGTGGCCCGAAGGCGTGCAGGTGCGCATGCGCGTGACGGATGTGGACGGTCTTCCGATGCAGGCCGAGGCGCTCGAGCAACTGCGCGCGTGCGAGTGGACGCGATCCGAACGGCGCGGCTTCGGCGGCGGTTTCGCGATGGACTTCGGCACGCTTCCGCAGGGCCCGCAACGCGGCACGCTGCACATGCACTGGGAAACGCGCGATCGACTGCACGGCGATCGCGTGACGGCCAGCGGCGAATGCGCGGTGCCCATGCAGATCGACATCACCGGCCCCGCCACGCCGCTTGCAGGCATGGATGACGCCGACATGCAGGCCCTCATGCGCCAGGTGTTCTACAGCGGCATGCTGCGCCGCGAAGGCCCCGCGCCGCAGTACGCCTTCTCGTACCGCATCATGCTCACCGACGCGCCCGAACTCGCGTCCACCGCCTTCGGTCTGGTGGTGGAAGCCTGCGAGAACGGTGTGCCGCGGCGAACGCTTCGCGTGTGGTGGCGCGGCGGCGGCGCGCGCGAGCTGGCCGGTTGGGATCCGCCCGTCGAGGATCTGCCGCGGCTCGCCAATGCGGACGAATCTCCCGCCTGGACGCTGCGCATCCGCGGCGATCAGCGCATCGCGCAACGCGCCGCCCTGCCCATCAACGGCAAGCCCGCCACGCAGTTCTGGTCGGGCACGATCGAGGTGCCGCTGAAGGTCACCACCATGCCGGCCACGCAACCCGGCCGATCATGGACGCTGGAACGCAAGCCGCCGCCACCACCCCGATAGCATTCCACACATGGAACGCAACCTGTGGGCACCCTGGCGCATGTCGTACATCCGCGGTCTCGAACAGGAGGCGGGTGTTGCGCGCGCCGGCGCGGTGAACGAAGGCTCCACCAACTTCCTGTCGGCCGCGTGGAATGCGCCTGCACAGGATGCGGCGAACCTGGTCGTGCATCGCGACGCGCACGGCCTGCTCATGCTCAACCGCTACCCCTACGCCAACGGACACCTGCTGGTGGCGCTTGGCGACGCACGCCCGCGACTGCTCGACTACACGCAGGTGCAGCGCGCGGCGTTCTGGAAGCTGGTCGATGTGGCGGCCGCCGTGGTGGAGCGTGCGCTGCAGCCGCAAGGCATGAACGTCGGACTCAACCAGGGTCGCGCGGGCGGCGCCGGCCTTCCCGAGCACCTGCATGCGCATGTGCTGCCGCGCTGGAGCGGCGACACCAACTTCATGGCCACCGTGGCAGGCGCGCGCGTGGTGCCCGAATCGCTGGAGTCGGTGGCGGCGGCGTTCCGACGCGTGCTGCCCGAGGCGCTGGCTTCGGTCGAAGCGAACCCGGACCGCGGCTAGACTGGCGGTTGACCGCGACCCCTCGCCCCATCGGGCGGCGGGCTGACCATGCACTCGAACCGATGCGAACTCCCAGGCATCCCCAATTCAATGGCTGCGTCGATGACCAGGCCTCACGCCCTCGTGCGGAGTGGAAGGTCGGGAACGATGGCCGGGGATACCACGTTACAGCGGGGGTTCGAGTTTCCTCGTCGGCCTGCGCTGCCTGAAGGCGGCGACGGGTTTTTCCCGCCCTCCCGATGGGGCGAGGGGCCGCGGCATCCTGCTATATTCCCCGTCCCATGAGCCGTCTGACCTCCGCCATTCTTCTCACCTCGCTCCTCGCGGCCTGCCACTCGCAGCCCACGTACCTGCCCAACGGCGACCTCGCGCCCGCCACGGACAAGGACTACGAGAAGGACGGCATCTATGACGTCAGCTTCGACGCCATCAAGAGCAACCCCACGCCGAACCTCACGGGCATGAACGAGCGTGACGTGGACGTGCAGCGCAACCTGGCGGTGAACGCCAACCAGACCACGCGCATGTTCTGGAGCGACTTCGGTCGCATGTGGCTGGCCGACCAGCCCAGCCCGCTGTCGCCGTACCCCACGGTCAACACGACCGGCAACCCCTGATCTGCACGCAAGCATGAACTTCACGCGGCCCGCCCCAACGGCGGGTCGCGTTGTTTTTGGGTCGCTGCACCGCCAACGGTCGATGCACCGTCCTACAGTCGACGCTTCACCATGTCACCCGTCACCACCAATCTGCTGCGCGGCATCTCGGCGCTGCCGGTGGTGCGCAACTTCCATCCACACCGCTTCCCCGCCTTCTCGCGGCCGGCCTACCTGCGCGAACTGCTCAGCTGGGCGTTCCTGCCGCTGTTCCTGGGAGCCATCGAGGGCGGCGCACTCGGCGTGGTGGTGAAGAAGGCGTTCGCCGACTCGGGCGTGTCGGCGCTGGAACTCAACTTCGCCGTGGCCGTGGTGAGCGCGGCGCCGAATGTGGCCAACCTCACCAGCTTCGCGTGGGCGGCGCTCGCGCGTGGTCGCCCCAAGGTGCCCTTCATCGCCACGCTGCAGACCATCACCGCCGTGTGCGTGGCGCTGATCGCGGCCATGCCCGAAAACCGCATGGGGCTGTGGGGTCTGTGCGCGCTGGCCACGATCGCGCGCGTCACCTGGACGGGCGTGATCACGCTGCGTGCGGCGGTGTGGCGCGCGAACTATCCGCGCGAGTGGCGCGCGCACATCGCCGGCAACATGGCCACGGTGCAGGCGCTGGTGCTGGCGCTCAGCAGCTGGATCCTGGGCGTGGGCATGGATCTGTCGCCGCGCAGCTTCCACATCATCTTCCCGGCACTGGCGCTGGTGGGCATCGTGGGCAACGTGCTGTGGCGCCGCGTGCCCATGCGCGGACAGACCGCGGCCCTGCGCGCCGAGCGCGAGGAGACCGTGGGTGCGTCGCGCTTCAACCCCGCCACCATCGTGCACACGCTGCGCGATGATCCGCCCTACGCGCACTTCATGCTGTGGATGAGCATCTTCGGTCTGGGCAACCTCATGATCGGCGCGCCGCAGGCCATCATGCTGGAGGATGAACTGCACGCCACCTACACGCAGGGCATCCTGGCCACCACTGTGATTCCGCTGCTCGTAATGCCCATCGCCATCCCGTTCTGGGCGCGGCGACTCGGCCGCAAGCACGTGGTCGACTTCCGCGCCACGCACGCATGGAGCTTCGTGCTTGCAACGGCGGTGCTGTTCGTGGCGTCGCTCATGCACTCCATGCCGCTCTTCTACGTCGCGGGTGCGCTGCTCGGCGTGGGCTTCGCGGGCGGCAGCCTGGCATGGAACATCGGCCATCAGGATTTCGCACCGCCCGAGCGCGACGCCGAGTACATGGCGGTGCATGTCACGCTGAACGGCATCCGCGGATTGGCCGCCCCCTTCCTGGCGGTGGGCCTGTACGAGGGGTTGAAGGCGTGGAATCTCACGCCGTGGACCTTCTTCGTGTGCACGGTGGTGAACGCCGTGGGCGCCTGGGGCTTCGTCGAACTCCGAAAGCGCCGCCGCAGCCGCCCCGCCACCCTCGTGGCCACCACGGGCTGATTCCGCACCCCCTTCGCTTCAACGCGGCCTTCGGGTACCATCATCGACCCGGCCGTTCGCGGCCGGCGTGACGGGCGCGCGCCCGTCCGTTCCTCATCAAGCCGGCCTGTCGCACGCGCGTCAGCGGCGCATCACGCACCCCATTTCACACAACATGGTCAACCACAATCTCATCGAACTTCTCGCTCTCGAAACCGACGCAGCCGACCGCATGCTGCGCGAAGCCTTCGGCGACGGCACCGACATCGCAACCATCCTTGGCGACGAGCTTGCCGCCGTCGGCACCGGCAACATCGTCAAGGGCAAGGTCGTCGGCATCAGCGGCGACTTCGTCATCGTGGACATCCGCGGCAAGAGCGAAGGACAGGTCGAGAAGGCCGAGTTCGACGAGGTGGGCGGCGTGGCGATCGGCGACGAGGTCGAGGTGCTGGTCGAGGAGACCGAGAGCGCCGATGGCGGCCTGACGCTGAGCAAGCGCAAGGCCGACCGCATCCGCGGCTGGGAGCAGCTGCTGCTCACCCGCAAGGAAGGCGACGTTGTGGAGGGCAAGGCCCTGCGCAAGATCAAGGGCGGCCTGCTGGTGGACATCGGCGTGCCCGTGTTCCTGCCGGCCAGCCAGGTCGATGTGCGCCGTCCCGGCGACATCGGCGAGTACATCGGCAAGATGGTGCGCGCCGTCATCCTGAAGATCGACGAGGAGCGTCGCAACATCGTCATCAGCCGTCGCAAGCTGATCGAGGAGGAGCGCGAGGAGTCCAAGCGCAAGCTCATGGGCGCCGTGAAGGAAGGCGACGTGGTGCGCGGCACCGTCACCAACATCGCGGAATTCGGCGCGTTCATCGATCTGGGCGGCCTCGATGGCCTGCTGCACATCACCGACATGAGCTGGGGCCGTGTGAACCACCCCAGCGAGATCGTGAAGATCGGCGACGAGATCGAGGTGAAGATCCTCAACATCGACCGCGACCGCGAGAAGATCGCCCTGGGCCTGAAGCAGAAGGAAGCCAGCCCGTGGGAGGAGATCGAGCAGAAGTACCCGGTCAACGCCCGCGTGAAGGGTGCCGTCGTCAGCCTGATGAGCTACGGCGCCTTCGTGCGGCTTGAGGACGGCATCGAGGGCCTCGTGCACGTCAGCGAGATGAGCTGGACGCGCCGCATCAACCACCCGAGCGAGGTGGTGAACGTGGGCGACGAGGTGGATGTCGTGATCCTCGAGATCGACAAGGAGAAGCTCGAGATCAGCCTGGGCATGAAGCAGACCGAGGTGAACCCCTGGGAGCTCGTGGCCGAGAAGTATCCCCCCGGCACCATCATCGAGGGCAAGGTGCGCAACCTGGCCAACTACGGCGCCTTCGTGGAGATCGAGCCCGGCATCGACGGCCTGCTGCACGTCAGCGACATCAGCTGGACCAAGAAGGTGGCGCACCCCAACGAGGTGTTCAAGAAGGGCGACACGGTCAAGTGCGTGGTGCTCGACGTGGATCGCGAGAAGCAGCGCGTGGGCCTTGGCACCAAGCAGCTCAGCGAGGATCCGTGGGTCGAGGCCATCCCGAGCGCGTACCGCCCGGGCATGATCGTGAAGGGCCACATCACCAAGATCACCAACTTCGGCGTGTTCGTGGAGCTCGAGGAAGGCCTCGAGGGTCTGCTGCACATCAGCGAGCTGAGCGATCAGAAGGTGGAGAACCCGCTCGACGTCGTGAAGCCCGGCCAGGAAGTCGACGTGAAGATCCTGCGCGTGGACACCAGCGATCGCAAGATCGGTCTCAGCCTCAAGCGCGCCCAGTGGGGTGCGGGTGCTGGCGCCGACGATCGCAGCAGCGAACCGGTGGACGACTTCCCCCGCGCGAAGGCACCGACGCGCGGCGGCATGGACGACCACGGCGCACTGGGCACGGACAAGATCAAGTTCTGATCGCGTTCAACCTCTCAGAAACACAGCGACCCCGGCCATGTGCCGGGGTCGCTTTCTTTGGTGGTTTGGAGGGGGTCAAGGGAACGTGACCCCCTTCATGAAGATCTGCACGGCCATCAAC
>CAIPQY010000215.1 GCA_903867275.1 uncultured bacterium
CACCTTGAGGACCTGCCCGATCTTCAGGCGCGACGCGTCGACGCCGGGGTTGGCGGCGAGCAGCTTTTCCCAGCCGCGCTCGTTGCCCGTGATGGATCGCCAGATGCTGGCGATGGTGTCGCCGTCCTTCACCGTGTAGGTGTCGGCCTTGGTGGACTTTGGCGCCGGAGTGGGCGTGGTCGCAGGCACCGCGGCAGGCTTGCTGCTGGGGACAGGCAGCGCGGGCAAGGCGGCCGGCGCGCTCGGATACGCGCTTGTGGGCGCCGCCGAGGGCTTGACCGCCGACGTGCCGCCCATGCCCGTCGGCGCGGGCGAGGCTGCGGGCGTTGCCGCTGGCGCGGTGGTGACGGGCGCGGCAGGCGCGGGCACCGCCGGGGCGGTTGCTGCGGGAGCCGATGCGCCACCGGTGGTGATCACCGCCGAGGTGGTGGTCGTTGCGGGCGTGAAGCCGGGCACGCCGCTGGTCGGCAGCGACTTGATCGGTTCATTCGCCGGGACGAAGCCAGGCACGGTGCTGGCGGGCTTGGGATCGGCGAACGCGCTGGCCGGCACGCCTGCAGGCGTGGTAGCCGCCGAGGTGGTCGGCACGGGCGTTGGCATGGCGGACGCCGGCATCGTGGGCGACTCACGAAGGTCGCGCCCCGACGTCTCCGCCGGAGCCTTCGGCCCTTCCTGATCCTGCCGGGTCAGCTTGACCGTGGGCGTGGTGCTCGCCTTCTTGGCGGGCGCGAGCCAGGCGTAGTACAGACCCGCTGCGGCGAAGGCGAGAACGGCGACGGCGATCAGAAGCTTGGCTGGCTTGTTCATGACGATCTCCAGTTTCGATCAGGCAGTGACGATGGCGGTACCCGCCGCGGCGCCTTCGCGCTGCGCGGTTGGATCCTCGCGCTGTGCATACACCAGGGTGGCCGCGATGGCGATGCTCGAGAACGTGCTCACCAGCACGCCCACGAAGTACACGTAGCCGAAGGGCTTCAGGCCGCTTCCGCCGAGCTCGTACAGGATCAGCGCCGTGGCGACCGAGTTGCCGCCGGTGAGCACCGTTCGGCCGAAGCTCTGGTTGATGCTGCTGTTCACCACGTTGCGCGTGGCGTAGGTGGCCTTGCCACGGTTTTCGCGCACGCGGTCCAGGATGACCACGGTGTCGTTCAGGCCGTAGCCCAGCACCGTGAGCAGACCCGCCACCACGTTCAGGTCGATGCGGAAGTCGCTCATGTGCAACGCCGCGCCGAGGCCGGTGTGCGAAAGCATGCCGCTGTACGCCAGCGCGCCGAGGCACACGATCATGTTGAACACCAGGGCCAGCACGGTGCAGAACGAGAAGCGGAAACTGCCGAAGCGCACCCAGATGTAGCCCAGCATGAGCAGCAGGCTGATCGCCACGGCCACGGTGGCGTTGGCCACCAGGCTGCGCGCAACGGTCGGGCTGAAGCTGCTCACCTGATCGAGCGTGGTGCCCTGCGCCAGCGCGGTGCTCACCAGCTTCCACTCCGCCGAAGCGAGCGTGCTGTCCCATGTTTCGAAGGGGCTCTTCAGCGAGTTGATGGACGGGTCGGACACCATCACCACCACCGAGCGGAAGGCGCGCTGGCCATCGGGCATCGACACCGGATCCAGGCCCACCACCTCGCTGTCGCGGCCGGCCTGCGCCGAGAAGTCGGGCTGGTTGCGCAGTCGCGTGATGCGCTGCTTCAGGTCGTCGGCCGTCACCGGCGGCTCGATGCCGTCGATCACCACCGCCACGCCACCGCGGAAGTTGCCCACCGCGCGATCGAGTCCCGGGCGATTCACGCTTGCGCCGATCGTGTCCTTCTCGAGCGGGAAGGTGTGCTTGGCATGCGCCGCATCACCGGAGCCCGTGAACTTGGAGGGCAGACGCGCATCCATCTCGCTGGCGAACGCCTTCACCACGGCATTGGTCACCGTGGGGGTGATCTTCGTCTCGTCGTCGATCGACGAGGGGTTCGGAATCTTGATCTGGAACGTGGACGCACGGAAGTCCGCGGTCTGCTCGCCGACCGTCAAGGCGGTCGCCGCGCGCAGCTCGCTCAGGATCGGATCCTCGGGGTTCTGCTCGCCGATCGCCTGCACGCGCTTCTCCACCTCGGCGCGCGACAGCAGCAGGTGGCCAGCCGCGTCGGCCTGTTCCCCCGCCTTGGCATTGCGGGTGGTCATGGTGATCGACACGCCGCCGCGGAATTCGGTCTCGAAGATGTCCGCGCCGCGGTGCACGATGCCGTAGAGGCAGATCACCGTCAGCACCAGCGAGGCACCGACCAGCAGCCCGCGCATGCGGATCCAGTCGATGGCCGGCTGCAGCGTGCGTGCCACGCCGGGGAACACGATCGCCAGCATCGGCAGCTTCTTCTGGCCCAGCCACTCGGTCCAGATGGCCAGGAACACGCGGGTGACCCAGAGGCCCGTGATGAAGGTGGCGAACACGCCG
>CAIPQY010000216.1 GCA_903867275.1 uncultured bacterium
GAAGTCGATCGGCACCACATGCCGCAGGAAGGTGCCAGTCAGCACCTGCACCGGTGGCGCCAGATCGATGGCCGCTCCGGCCGTGCCACGGTTCTCGAACACGCTGATGCATCCGTCATTCACGCTCATGGCGATCACATCAAGATCGACGTCGCCATCCAGATCGCCTGTGGCCGCGCTCCACGCCGAGCCCAGCGCGATGCCCGGGAACCGGCGCACATCCAGCGCCGTTCCATCTGCGCTGAAGGACCACACGAACAGCGGGTTGCCTCGGTCACTCACGATGCCGGGCGCGATCAGCTCCTCACGCCCGTCGCGATTCAGGTCAGCCATGGTTGCCAGCGCGATGCCTGTGGCACTCGTCGATTCCACGGGCACGCTCCACGCACGCTCCGGGCCCATCACGCCGCCGCGGTTCCAGCGCAGATCGATGCGACCGGAACCCCCTGCCAGATCGAGCACGTCACGCGCGCCGTCGCCATCCAGATCGGGCGCAAACACCACGCTTGGTGCAGCCGTGCCCAGCGTCCAGCGATTGGGCCGGCCCGCGGATCGCGGCGAGAACCGCATGGCACCGTCGTTGTGCATGATCATCACCGCGCCCGAGCCATAGTGCGCCAGCAACAGGTCGGGGCGGCCATCCTGATCCGCGTCGAGCACCTGCACACAGCGCGTCTCGCGTTCCAACATGATGCGCTGCGGTTCATCGAACGAACCATCGCCACGATTGCGAAGCAGCACCACGCCACCCGGCGTGGCACGCGCGGCCAGCGCGACATCGACATGCCCGTCACCATCCAGATCGGCCGCCACGGCCCAGTCCGACTGACATCCAAGCGCCACGGTCTCGGGCGCAGCGAAACCGTTCGCGACGCCGCGCAGCAGAAACGCGACGCCACCCGTGCCGCGACCCGGCACCAGCAGATCCAGACGCCCGTCATGATCGAAATCCGCCACCGCGGGCTGCGTGGGGAAGTGGCGCGTCGGGAATGCGATGTCGATCGGCGGCTCGAACACGGGCACGCCGGCCAGCAGCGCTCCGACAAGCGTGGCGGCCACCGGGGTCATGCGGACACTCTACCCCCGCATTCGCGAAGAACAAGCGATCTCAGGGCAATTCCGGCGTCAGACTCTCATCCAGGATGGTGACCAGCCAGCCAAACAGGATGAGCAGGTGCATGAGCCCCTGCATCGCGTTCACGCGGCCACGCATCAGGTTCAGTGCACTCACCATGAACGTGAGCGCCAGCAGCACGATGTAGGGCGCTTCCAGTCCGAACTCGGGATCCACGCCGGTGATCCAGCGCACCGTCAGCACCGCAGGCACCGTCAGGCCGATGGTCGCCACCGCGCTGCCGAGCAGCACGTTGATGCTGCGCTGCATGTCCCCGCGCGCGCTGGCAAGCAGCGCGGCGAAGCCTTCCGGCGTCAGCACCATGACCGCGATGAACACGCCGCCGAACTCCGCCGGCAGATGCAGCGTGTTCAGCAGCCGCCCGACACGCCCCGCCATGCCTTCGGCGCAGATCACCACGATCAGCAGCGACACCAGCAGCAGCGTGATGGCCTTGGGCACCGAGATGTGTCCCACATGCTCCGCGGGCACCGCCGCCTCCGGATGCCCCACCGCGAAGTACCCGCGATATCGCGAGCTCTGCAGCCACAGGAAACTTCCGTACAGCACCAGCGACCCGCCGCCCACGAACACCTCCATGCTGTTGCTCATCCAGCCACCCGTGGCGCTTTGGGTGAAGCGGGGAAGCACCAGCGTGATGGTCGCGAGCGTGATCAGCATGGGCAGGTACGTCAGCGCCGAATCGGCGTTGAACGTCACCTCGCTCCGGCGCCAGGTGCCGATCAGCATGCAACCACCCACCAGGCCGTTCATGATCAGCATGATCACGGCGAACATGCTGTCGCGTGCCACCGCCGGATTGCCGCTCGAGCCGAGCATGATGGCGCACACCGCCGCCACTTCGATGATGATGGCCGCCACCGTGAGGATGATGGTTCCAGCCGGTTCACCGAAGTGCTCGGCCAGCAGGTCGGCGTGCGCCATCGCGCGCGCCGCACATGCCACGATGCTGAACAGCAGCCAGCCCGTCCACAGCGGCCCCGCGGGATCGAAGTGCGCAAGCACCAGACACGCCGAGATGGCACCCATGAACAGCGGCCACTCTGCGAGCCATGTTGGCTGGGACATGCGAAGCTTCGGATGCATGCCACTACGGTAGCGGAATCCGATCAGCCGTTCGCGGGTGATGGCGGCGCGGACTTCTGCATGCGCTGTTCCAGGCGCTTCACGCGCTCGGCGTGTCGCGGCTGGTCGGGCTCCAGACGCTGCAGCGCGTGCAGGTGTCGCAGTGCCACATCCATGCGACCGGCCTCGATGGCGATGGCGGCGGCCAGTTCGCGCGCGGCCGGGTCGTAGCCATCGATGCGCACGGCCTTCTCCGCCGAGGCGCTGGCACCAGCCGTGTCACCGGCCGCACGCAGCAAGCGGGCCAGTTCCAGCGCGTACGAAGGATCGCTCTCTTCCAGCAGATCCAGGCGTCGAAGATTCGCCAGTCCATCCTCGGGCCTGCCGGATGCGCGCGCCGCGGCAGCAAGCACACGATCGGGATAGGGATCCACCGGTCGCGCGGCGGCGTAGGCCTTCAGAAGTTCGCGCGTGGTCTCGTTCACCTCGGGCTGCTCGGCCAGGCGGCGACGAAGCTTCATCTCCAGCAGGTCGGGGTGCTCCGGGTGCTCGGAGAGCCACCCATCGAGCAGCGCATCCGTCACCTTCACCTGCGGCAGCTTTGGCGCGGGCCATCGCTTGGCATCGAATGGCGGCTCGCCAGCACGCGCGGGAGCACCAGCGCGGCCGGCGATGGTGCGTGCCACACCCTCCACGCGATCCAAGCGCGCCTCGCCAGCCTTCTCGCGCAGATCCGCATCGGCCTCGCGAGCCTGATCCGTCAGGGCGTCCAGCGACGGCTCGGGATCCATGCCCCACGACTTCACC
>CAIPQY010000217.1 GCA_903867275.1 uncultured bacterium
AGAAGGGCATGGTCGGTGCCGGACTGCGTCACGAGGAGATGGACAAGATCGAGGCCGAGGCGGACAAGTTCGGCCCGGGCCAGATCATCATCCTGCGCATCAACTCGGGCGGCGGTTCGGTGACCGAGGGTGACCGCATCTCGAAGTCGCTCTCGCGCATTCGCGAGAAGCACCGTCTGGTGGCCTGGCTCGAGGAGGCGATCTCCGGCGCCGCATTCACCGCGATGCACTGCCCCGAGATCTACTTCATGAAGATCGGCACCATGGGCAGCATCACCAAGTTCTCCGGTGACGGCAGCGGCGGCCAGAAGAGCGCCGAGGGCGCCGACCTGCAGGCCTGGATCGAGCGCGTGGCCGAGGTGGCCGAGGGCGGCGGACGCAACGGCCAGGTGGGCCGCGCGATGGTGTATTCGCCGATCGTGGTCAGCTACACCAAGGATCCCAAGACGGGCAAGGTCACCTTCTTCCCCGACAAGTCGGGTGAGGTGATGCTGTCCGACGAGAAGGACAACCTCACCTTCAACGCGGACCGCGCGGTGGACTGCGGGTACATCAACGGCGTGGCCGACACGCCGGAGGAACTGTTCGCCGCGATGCAGCTGGCCCCCGGCACCTACGAGGTGAACGACGCGGGCAAGCGCATCAGCGAGCAGTGGGATCGAACGCTGGAGAAGGCCAAGAAGCAGCGAACCGAGATCGAGCAGGACATGCGTCTGGCGAGCGACCCCAGCGTGAAATCGCTCCAGAAGCGCATCCAGCTGTACAAGCAGATGCAGGACATCTGGAAGAAGGCGCTGCCGGTGGCGGAAGGCATCGAGGGCGGTGGGCCGCTGCTGCCGCCGGGCGCCGAGGAACTGGGATCCGACCTGGTCGAGAAGTACATGGTCGCGGGTTCCGATCTCAAGCCAAAGCTTGCCTGCGAGATCATCGATCGCTGCATCAAGGATCTGCAGAAGCAGCTCGCCGCCGCGAAGAAGGGCGCCTGAATCATGGAGCAATCCGGACCAGGCTCGGCGATCCCCGTGAGCGAATATCTCGAGACCGAGCCGCCGAAGTGGCCGCTGGTGCTGGGCATCCTGTCCATCCTGTGGGGTGGCGTGGGCGTCGTGAGCGGCATCACCGGTTCGGTGTCCCTGATCAACGATGCGCGCGGAAGCGATCCCGACGTGACGAACAGCCCGCTGGCGATCGTGTTCGCGGTGCTTGGCACGCTGATGGCGCTTGCGATGCTGGTGGGCGGCGTGCAGCTGCTGCGGCGTCGCGCCATGGCCATCGGCCTGCTGAAGGCGTGGGTGGTCCTGTCGCTGGTGGTGCAGGTGGGTTCCACGGCATTCATGATCCGCCACCGCGACGCCTTCGAGGAGGCGCTGCGCGAGAAGATCCAGATGCAGATGGACGAGCAGGCCGCGAAGACGGGTGGCAAGGCCGTGGCCCTGCCGGCGGGATTCGAGAAGATGATGCTGCTCGGCGGCATGGCATGCGGAGGCGCGCTTGGCCTTGGTGCCGCAGGCCTGGTGGCCTTCTTCGTGTTCGGTCGCCGTGGCCGCGAGGCCGAGCAGATGTGGAAGCGCGCGGCGGCCTGAGCGTCAGCCCACTTCGCGTCGCTGGAACATCAGCGTTCCTGCCGCAAGCGACATGACGATCACGGTGAGCCCGTAGGGCAGGGCCATGCCCAGATAGTCCCAGCCGATCACCTTCTTCTGGGTGACCGCATCGGCCATCCAGAACAGCTGGAAGTTGGGCACGATCGCCTGCAACGCTCGGAACAGGCCCCACTCGAGATGCAGGGTGTCGTACCAGTGCGCCTGACCCTCAGGCAGCTTGCCCATGATCTCGGTCAGTTGCTCGATGCGGCGCGCGAACAGCCAGTCGCTGAGCAGGCCCAC
>CAIPQY010000218.1 GCA_903867275.1 uncultured bacterium
CGACCGCCTTCGGGCAGTCGGTGGCCGCGTACACCGAGCGACCGACTTCGAGCGTGGCGCTGCGGCTGGTGCCGCCGGTGCCGCCGCTGTTGTTGGCCACGGTGATCTGGCCGGTGTACACGCCGGCGCCAAGCGCGTTGGCCGCCGAACCGATGGCCACCGTCACGGTGCGCGTGGCATTGAGGCCGTTCAGGGTGAACGTCTGCGAGGCGCTGCCATCCACGGTCAGCCACGCCGCATTGCTGCTCACCGTGACCGAGACCGGCGAGGTCTTGGTGCTGGTGATCACATAGCTGGTGGTGGCCGTGAAGGGACCGCCGAGCGCTCCGCCCGCGGTGAGGTTGGTGGCCGGCGTCACCGAGATGCCGGTCTGGCCGACTTCCACCGAGTAGCGAACCGTGGTGTTGACGTTGTTGGTCACGTCACGGAACACGATGTCCTCGGTGTAGATGCCCGCCGCAAGCGAGGTGAGCGCCGAACCGGCCGTCACCGTCACGGTGGCGTTGGCGCCGGTGGCCAGGCTGCCCGTCAAGGCGCTGGTGCCGCCGTTGATAAGCAGTCCGATGTTGTTGGTCAGCGACACGCTGTAGTTCACGCTGGAGGAACTGCTGTTGCTCAGCGTGTGCGTGGCCGGCAGGTTGGAGAAGGGGCCGCCCACGTTGCCCAACGCCGTGACGGCGCTGGTGGGCGACACGCTCAGGCCACCCGTGGTGCGGGTGTTGATGAACAGCGCGCCGGTGTTGTCGGGATCAAGCCATGTCTTCAGCTGCGTGGCCGCGGTGCCGCCGCCGAGCCACGAAACCGACACGCGACCGTAGAAGTCATTGGTGACGCTGGTGCAGCTGGCGCTGCCACCGTGCAGCTGGCCCACCACGCGGTGATCCTGGCTGAACAGGGGGCTGCCGGAGCTGCCACCTTCGGTGGTGCCCACTTCCCAGTTGCCCACGCGGATGTGCGTGCCGTCGCCGGGCGACGTGGCGCTGTTGTAGCTGGTGGTGGTGCTGGGGTTGTTGTCGAAGCTGATGCGCTTCTCGTCGGTGCTGGGGTGGTGGATGCCGACGCTGCTGGTGGTCTCGATGCTGCGGGCGTCCCAACCTGCGTAGGCAACCTTCCATGCCGGGTTCGGTGACTGCGACAGCTGCACCAGCGTGACGTCCGAGGGCGAGTAGCCAGCGCGGAACGTGGAGCCGGTGTTGAACTGCGTCAGCGAACCGTTGCCGGTGGAGCCGCTCGCCGTGGAGCCTGGCGTGCGGCAGGTGGTGTTCTCGAAATTCCAGAAGCACACCAGCGACGCCGCGTTGCTGGCGGTCACGCTGCAGTGGAAGGCGGTCTGGAAATAGGGCGTCAGGTCCTGACGCACGTTGTTCACCATGAAGCCCGTGCAGAAGCGCGAGCCGCCGGTGCTGATCACGGCCACCGAGGGAATCTCGTTGCGCCAGCCGTCGCCCTGGCTGCAGATGGTGTCCACGTTGCAGGAACCGCTCTTGGCCATGGCGATGGCGGCGATGTCCATGAAGCGGCGGTAGCCCGCGTTGATCGAACCGACGGTCAGGCGCACGTCGCGCTCGAACGCCTTGTCCACGCTCAGTTCAACCACGATCTCGTTGCCCGAAACGGGCGGCGTCCACAGCTGACCGTGATCCGCATTGTCGGCGGCCGTGAAGGGGCGCACGATGCCTGACATGTCGCCCGAGTACACGAACAGCGTGGCGGTCTTGGGCAGCCAGAACTCCGTGAAGCCAAGGTTCATGCTGCGCGCGTTGTCGCACACCAGGCGCAGACGCCACACGCGACGGACATCG
Source organism: uncultured bacterium (assembly GCA_903867275.1). Classification (GTDB taxonomy): domain Bacteria; phylum Planctomycetota; class Phycisphaerae; order Phycisphaerales; family SM1A02; genus SYAC01. The sequence goes on from CAIPQY010000218.1 coordinate 1,803, forward strand.
CCGTTGGCGTCCTGAACGGTCTCCCAGGTTCCGTCCGTCTTCGGGGTCAGGTGAACAGCGGTCGGAACGGCGTACCGCGGAGCTTCACCGGCCTGTGCCGCGAGTTCGTCCTCGTCGGCGATCAGGTTGTAGTCAAGATCCATCATCTGGCGAGCCGCGACCTGGGCGCTGGGCTTCAGGTTGAACTGGGTCGCAGCCGGCTTCTCAAGCGTGCGCGCATCCGCCGCGCGGGCGACGGAAGGAATCGCCATCACGGCGAGGACGAGAAGTGCGAGCAGGCGTGAAAGTCGGGTACGAGCGATGGCCATGTGTTGGGTTCCGTCAGCTGGGTATGCGCGAACAGCCCACATCCGGTCGCGGAAGCGGGCGATGGGCGAACATAACCCCGAAGGTTCAGGATGCGTAAATGAACCCGGAAGAACGCGAGAAATGACCACAAGGCCGTGGACGGGTTTGATTTAACAGAACACCCATTATGGGCGGATAGGGGTGTTCAAGGGCTGGAGGCCGGGGTCGAATACGGGCCGCCAACGGCGCGCCGGTTCGATGCCGACCCGCCTGGCGACGAACTCTCCCAGCCGGTCGCCGGACTGGCGGGCGGCCGATCATCCGCAGGCTTGGACTGCTCGGCCGTTCCCTTCGGTGGCACCTGCCGTGCGTCCGGCGGCAACGGCATGGAGTTGTTGTTGGGCTTGCCCTCGGTGGTCCAGGTGGGATTGCATCCGGCCAACGTGAAGCAGGCAATGGCAAGGGCGGTTCCGGCGATCAGGCGTGCGTGGCGCATAGGGGGCTCCTGCTTGCTTCAACCCTCGTCGAGGTCCCGTTCCTCGATCGGGCGACTGATCTGGTACTGGCCGGTCAGCCAGCGCCCAAGGTCGGCGCTGCGGCATCGAGGACCGCAGAATGGCCAATGCACGCCGAAGGTGTCGGCGGGCTGCTTGCAACTTGGACAGGCCTTGGGGCCAACGGCCGCGGCAAGGCGTTCGGCAAGGGTTCCGTGATCATCCTGCACATCGATCTGACGTTCGGTCTCGCCGATGGGCGTGATGCGCACCTCGACATGGCGCGCCGGCAGCACGCCGGGCACGCGCCTGGGCCACTCGATGGCGATGATGGCGCCAGTCTCGCCGGTGTCCACGCCAGCATCACGCAACTCGCCGGCCTCGCGCAGGCGATAGGCATCCACGTGCACAAGGTCACAGAGCGAACCTGGGTAGCGGTGCATCAGCGTGAAGGTGGGACTGCTCACGTTCGCTGCATCACAGCCAAGTCCCTCGGCGAGCCCGCGCACCAGGCATGTCTTGCCCGCGCCAAGGTCTCCAATCAGTGCAACGCAGTCGCCGGGCAGCAACTCGAGCGCAAGCGCCCTTCCAACGCGCTGCGTGCATTCGGCGTCCGGGGTCTGGATCGAGAACACACCCATGTC
>CAIPQY010000219.1 GCA_903867275.1 uncultured bacterium
ACTCGCTGGTGGTGAACATGATCGACGTGGGCGAAGAGACCGGTGACATGGACGTGATGCTCACCAAGATCGCCGACAACTACGACGAAGAGGTCGATGTGGCCGTGGGCAGCCTGCTCAGCCTGCTGGAACCGTTCATGGTGATCATCCTCGGTGGCATCATCGGCGGCATCGTGCTGGCGCTGTTCCTGCCGCTGGTCAGCATGATCGAGAGCGTGTCGGGCGGAGGCAAGAAGTGATGCGTCGAGCCGGCTTCACCCTGATCGAGCTGCTGGTCACCATCGGCATCATCGCGGTGCTGGCGGGGCTGCTGATCGTGGGCATCAGCGCCGCCACGCGTCGCGGCCAGATGACCAACACGCGCTTCCTGATGAGCTCGATGGCGCAGGCGCTGGCGCGCTTCAAGGCCGACCACGGTTACTACCCGCCGGTGCTTGGCGACCCCAAGCAGCTCGTGGGCACGGGCGGATCGGGGGTGCTCGGCTGGACCAGCGGCGCCAGTGCCAGCACGCAGGGCCAACTTGGATGGATGCGCGATGTGCTGCTGCCGCCCACCAAGGCGCGCACGAACAGCGGCAGTCAGCGCAAGACCGATCAGTGGAACAGCGCCGAGAGCAAGGCGCTGCAGAAGTGGAACAGCGTCACCACGCCTGCGGAGTACCTTATCGGCTACGGCGATCGTTCCTGCGACGGTTACGGCATCTGCGGCACGCTTCCCGACATTCCGCCTGCCGCGCCAAAGCAGGGTCAGCGCGAGGTTCCGCGCGAGGGCATCCGATCGCCGGGCATGGATGGCGCGTGGGGTGCGTGCCTGACGCCCACGGCCGTTTCGGACGTCACCGGTGCGAGCGTGACCAGCAACTACACGGGCGGCAAGTTCGGCACTGGCCTTTTCGTCAGCCGCAACCTGGCGCTGCCAAGTCGCGTGGCCATCACGGCCGTCGCCAGCGAGAGAGGCAATGACGACTCGGCCAACATCCTGCGCTGCCAGCCCAACCTTCAGGGCAAGGTATTTGGCCCGTATCTTGAATTGAAGGACGCGAGCGCCATCGGTGGCATCAAGGGGCTGAAGGCAGACGGCGAGCCAGAAATCGTGCGCGGCACCGATGGCGATCCTAGTTTCGACCTGTATCCCAAGTGCATCCTCGACTACTGGGGTCAGCCCATCCGTTACTACCGCCGCGGCTACATGAACATGACGCCGAGCTCGGCTGACCCGAGCACCGACGGCACGCGCTTCGATCTGGGTGACTTCTTCGCGCTGCGGCCCACGCGTGCCGACGAGGCCGACTTTGTGGACAAGGCCGAGGCTTCGCGCGAGGCGCTGGACGACGAGAACCCGGACATGGCGATGGACGCCACGATGAACGGCAAGGATCGCAGCAGCACCCGCCGCCTGCGCGCCGCCGAGTTCGCGCTGCTCAGCTACGGCCCCGACAAGAAGGCCGATCTCACCCGCCGCATCGGTTTCAGCGGTCCGCGTAAGGAGAACAACGTGAACGAGGACAACATCGTGGAGACCGGTCCCTGATGCAAACCACGCGTTCCATCATGCCCGGGGCGCGCCGCGCCTTCACGCTGGTGGAGCTGCTGGTGGTCATCGGCATCATCGCGGTGCTGGCGGGGCTTGTGCTGGCGGTGGGCGCGGGTGTGGCCGCGCGCAGCGAACGGCAGCAGATCGAGAACGTGTTCTCGATTCTTGACCAGGCAATCGTCACCGTGGAGCAGCAGCGTGGCCAGGACCTCGTCTTCAATCGGCGTAAGGACCTGTCGGGGTCGGCGTCCACGTCCGATGGCATGAAGTTCAGCGATGTGGATGAACTTGCGCCATCGGTCGTGAGTGGTCCATACATCATGCCGCGCGTGGTCGGGCTGCTGGCGGCAAACCAAGCTGCGTGGCAGCTGCTGTCCGGCATTCCAGGCGACCTGCTGCGACGCGAACAGAAGACGTGGCCCGACACCGTGTCCACAACATGGAACCTGCGTGACCCGTGGGGCGAGCAGATCGCCGTGATTCCGCCTGGACGGTCGGCCACGCGCGGAGAGATGAAGAAGGCGCGCGACCTGATCAAGGCGAATTCTGACACCAAGGGGGCGGATCCGCTGGGCATCGGCATCGACCTCGAAGACAGCACGGTACGCACGACCGACGAGAGTTCGCTGCAGGTGATCTGCAAGGGCCGTCGTTGGCTGTTCATCTCAAAGGGGCCTGACAGGCAGCTTGGCGTGCCGCCGTGGGTAGCGTCGGAATTGCCCGCTTCGCGCGTCGACGCCAACGCCGACGGCATCCCAGACTGGGACGACAACGTGATCAATTTCGAACCCGGAAGGCCCGGCCCATGAACGCACGCCGCGCCTTCACACTGGTCGAACTGCTTGCCGTGATCGGCATCCTGGTCACGCTGGCCACGCTCACCGCCATGAGCGTGCAGCGTATCGGCAAGGACACGCGCCTGAGCAAGGCCACCAACACGCTGCTGAACGTGCTTGAGACGGCGCGCACACAGGCCATCCGCGAGCACAAGCCCATGCTGGTGGCGTTCGTGGTGAAGGTGGAGTTGATCCAGCAACCCGCCAGCGCCACCGCGGCGATCAACCCAGACTGGATCAAGCGCCAGTGGACCGAGGCGGTGATCGGGCGCCTGGAGGAGGAGTTGGTGAGACAGCCCAATACCTCCACGGACCCCACGAAGCAGAATTACATCGATCGCTTCGAACCGCACCCTGATTTCCAGCCCGTTGCTTTCAGCGATGGCATCAAGATCGCCGGACCCCGAACCGACTATGGCGAGGATGGCGTGTGGATCACGCAGCCCGAACTGAAGAACAAGGAGTATGGCCGCATGCTCGGCGTGCTGTTCGGTCCAGATGGTGGCGTGCTCACGCGCCTCTCGGGAGGCGGGCTTGCCAATGCGGGGCAGTATCGCAGCGCCGTCATGGACATGGATCGAGATGGCGAGCAGCGAGCCCCAGATGCGTCAGAAGGAAGCGGAAAGTACTTTTTCTACGACGACTACGAGGATGAGCCCAGTCTTCAGTACGCGCAGTTCGTGGCTGTTTTTGACGACAAGCTCGCGCGCGAAATGTTTGACGCCAAGAACTGGCAGGGAAGCGGAGCGCCGAGATACGACCCGACTTACACATGTGACCAGTACTCGGCGGGACAAACTCGAATGCGCTGCGAACAGAGCGAATTCATCAACCAGTTCGCCGACCGCATCTTCATCAATCGCAACACG
>CAIPQY010000220.1 GCA_903867275.1 uncultured bacterium
CAGGCGCTGCAGGGTGAGGTGAAGGACACCGAGATGGGCTACGCATGCGGGTGGTTCCGACCCAAGCGCGACTGGGCCGGCGGCCGCGCGCTGCACCATGTGGGCAGCAACGTGGTCACCTTCTCCGAGATCTGGCTGGCACCCGAGAAGGATTTCGGCGTGATGGTGGCATGCAACGAGGGCAACCCCGAAGCCGGTGAAGCATGCGATGCGGCCGCTGCCGCGCTGATCGAGCGCTTCCTGGGGGTGGCACCTGGACCGCTCAACTCGGCCCGCGACCGCAGCAACCCTGTGAAGAAGGGCAAGGCAGGCAACTGAACGCGCGATCGACGGCGATGGCTTCGATGCATGCACGCATCGCGTTAGACTGCGGCATCTGGATCAACGCATGAGCCTGCTCGTCGAAACCCGGGACCTGCACAAGCGCTTCGGCGGCATTCATGCCGTGCGCGGCGTGAACCTGCGCGTGCAGCGCGGCGAGGTGCTTGGGTTCCTTGGGCCAAACGGCGCAGGCAAGACCACCACCATGCGCATGATCACGGGCTTTCTCGAGCCCACCGATGGTTCGGCGTGGGTGGATGGCGTGAATGTGGCGCTGGATCCGCTGCGCGCCAAGAGCCGCATGGGCTACCTGCCCGAAGGCGCCCCCTGCTATCCCGACATGCGCGTGGAGGAGTTCCTGGGCTTCATCGCCCGCGCGCGCGGATACCGCGGCGCCGAACTGAAGGCCCGCGTGGAGCGCGCGATCATGTCGGTGAACCTGTCGCTGGTGCGCCGCCAGACCTTCGAGACGCTTTCGAAGGGCTACCGCCGTCGCACCGGCATCGCGCAGTCGCTGCTGCATGATCCGCCGGTGCTGATCCTGGACGAACCGACGGACGGCCTGGACCCCAACCAGAAGTTCGAGGTGCGCTCGCTGATCCGACAGCTGGGCAAGGATCGCGCGATCATCCTGAGCACGCACCTGCTTGAAGAGGTGGAAGCCGTGTGCACGCGCGCGGTGATCATCAACCGCGGCACCGTGGTGTTCGACGGCACGCCCGCCGAGATGGATGCCAAGGCGCCGGCCTCGATCAAGGTCAATCGCCTCGATCATGTGTTCCGCGAACTCACCACCGGCGACGTGCCCGGAGGCAAGCCATGATCGCGCGCACGCTGGTGATCGCGCGCCGCGAGTTCGCGGCCTACTTCGCCACGCCGCTGGCCGCGGTGTTTCTGGTCATCTTCCTGTTCCTGGCGGGGCTGTTCACCTTCAACATCGGCAGCTTCTATGAGCGCGGGCAGGCCGATCTGCGACCGTTCTTCCAGTTCCATCCCTGGCTGTTCCTGTTCCTGGTGCCTGCGGTCAGCATGCGCCTGTGGGCCGAGGAGCGCCGCACCGGCACCATCGAGCTGCTCACCACGCTGCCTTTCCGTCTTGGCGAACTGGTGGTGGGCAAGTTCCTGGCCGCATGGGGCTTCACGCTGGTGGCGCTGGCGCTGACCCTGCCCACCTGGATCACGGTGAACTGGCTGGGCGAGCCCGACAACGGCGTGATCCTGTGCGGCTATGTGGGCAGCGCGCTGATGGCGGGCGCGTTCCTGGCGGTGGGCGCGTGCATCAGCAGCACCAGCAAGAGCCAGGTGATCGCCTTCGTGAGCTGCGTGGTGGCGTGCTTCCTGCTGCTGCTCACGGGCTTCCCCGCGGTGCAGGATTTCTTCAACGGCTGGGCACCCCGCGCGGTGGTGGAGGCGGTGAGCAGCATGAGCGTGCTCACGCACTTCGATTCCATGGTGCGCGGCGTGCTGGATGCGCGCGACCTGCTGTACTTCATCAGCGTCATGGTGGCGTTCCTGTTCATGAACGCGCTCCTCATCGACTGGAAGAAGGCCCTGTGATGCGAACCGACGCACGCAGCACGGCCCTGTGGGGCATCACCCTCACGCTGATCGCGCTGGTGGCGCTGAACGCGGCGGCCACCTTTCTGGTGCGTGGCGTGCGCGTGGATCTGACGGCCGAGCGCGTGTATTCGCTGTCGGGCGGCGTGCGCACGCTGCTGGGTCGGCTGGAAGAGCCCGTTCGACTGGAGCTGTTCTGGAGTCAGGATGCGGGCGAAAGCGCACCGGCCATCCGCGCGCATGCGCAACGCGTGCGCGAGTTCCTGGAAGCGCTCACCGCCGACAGCGGCGGCCTGCTGTCGCTGGAGTTCATCGACCCCATTCCATTCAGCGAAGCGGAAGATGCCGCGCGCGCCGCTAGCCTGTCGCAGTTGCAGGTGGATGGGGTTGGCACCGCACTCACGCTTGGCCTGGTGGTGCGTGGCCCCACCGACAAGCTGGAAGCGATTCCCTACCTGAACCCCGATCAGGAACCCTTCCTTGAATACGAGGTGGCCAGCGCGATCGCCAGCGTGGGTCGCGGCAAGAAGCCATCGATCGGCCTGCTGAGCACCCTGCCCTTCACGCCGCAGTACAACCCCATGAATCCGCAGGGTGGCGATGTGCCAGCCACCATCAAGCGACTGGACACGCTGTTCGACGTGAAGCGCATCGACCCCAAGGGCGACACCATTCCCGATGGACTGGATGCGCTGGTGGTGGTGCAGCCGCGCAACCTCAGCGAGCCGCTGCTGAAGGCGATCGACGCATGGACGGTGGCCGGCAAGCCCACGCTGGTGATGTTCGATCCGTGGTGCGAGACCGATCCGCGCGCAAAGGCAGACGGCGTGGGCGGCACCAAGCCCGGCACCATCGCCAACATCGGGCCGCTGCTCGG
>CAIPQY010000221.1 GCA_903867275.1 uncultured bacterium
CACCGTGTTCACCACGCACACGCCGGTGCCCGCTGGCCACGATCGATACGACGCCGAGATGGTCGCTGACGCCCTGCAGCCCTGCTGGCGCGAAGCCGGTCTGGCGCGCCGCGCGTTCCTGGACATGGGCTCGGAGCGGCCAGCCGACCCGAAGGCGCCGTTCTGCATGACGGTGCTGGCACTGCGCACCGCGGAGCACGTGAACGGCGTGGCGGCGCTGCACGGCCGCGTGAGCCGCGAGATGTGGCAGCAGGTGTACGGCGTGGCGGATGCCGCGCTGGTGCCCATCGGCCATGTCACCAATGGCGTGCATGCGCGCACGTGGCTTGCGCCCGAGGCGGAGACATTCTGGAAGCGCTCGATCGGTCTTGATCTGGACACGATCGAGCGTGGCAAGGATCCGTGGGCAGCCGCGGAGAAGGCCGATGCGGGCGAATTCTGGGCCATGCGCGCGCAGTTGCGTGCGCGACTGGTGCAGTTCATCCGTGAACGGTTGGCGCGTCAGGCGCGCCGCCGCGGCGAGGCGCCCGAGGTGGTGCTGCGCGCAAGCCAGGCCTTCGACCCCAACGCGCTCACCATCGGCTTCGCGCGGCGCTTCGCCACCTACAAGCGCGCGCCGCTCATCTTCCGTGAACCCGAGCGCCTGCGTCGCATCCTGTCCGACGGCAATCGCCCGGTGCAGATCGTGTTCGCCGGCAAGGCGCATCCGCGCGACCGCGACGGCCAGGCCTACGCGGCCGAGGTGCATCGCTGGACGCGCGAGCAGGGCTTCGAGGGCCGCGTGGCTCTGATCGAGGAGTACGACATGCACGTGGGCCGCATGCTGGTGAGCGGCTGCGACGTGTGGCTGAACAACCCGCTTCGCCCGCACGAGGCCAGCGGCACCAGCGGCATGAAGCCGCCGATGCACGGCGGCGTGAACCTGAGCATCCTGGACGGCTGGTGGCCGGAGAGTTTCGATGGCCGCAACGGCTGGGCCATCGGCGACGGCAGCGAGGGCACCGATCGCGAGAAGCAGGACGCGCTCGACGCGGAAAGCCTGTACGCGCTGCTCGAGAACGAGGTGGTGCCCAGCTTCTACCAGCATGATCGTGCCGGCCTGCCGCAGGACTGGATCGCGCGCGCGCTGCACAGCGTTGCCACGGTTCCGGGCCGCTTCAACACCCACCGCATGGTGGCCGAGTATCTGGAGAAGAGCTACCTGCCCGCGAACGCGTGAGCGTTCACTGACAGGTCCAGCCGAACTCGAGCAGGATCATCGCGACGTCGCCGCTGCCGACCACGCCGTCGCCGTCGAGATCGCTCGGGCCACCCACGGATCCGAAGTCGAGCAGCACGAAGGACACGTCGCCCGCATCCACCACGCAGCTGCCGTCCAGGTCGGCGGGGTTGCCCGGCACCTGCGCGTCGCCTTGCGAATACACCACCAGCGCGTAGGCGCCCACGCGGAAGGTGCCGCTGGTGGGCATGCCGTCGTACGCCTGACCATTCGCTTCCACATCGGGGCTGGGCGTGTTCGAGTAGTCGCTGGCATACAGGCTGGAGTCGCTGTTGAACCGGCACTTCCAGGTGCCCGCGCGTGGCAGGCCGATGCGGTAGCTGTTGATGGGCCAGCCGCTGAAGTTCGCCAGCACCACCACGTCGTCGCGCTCTCCGCCGCTTGACCAGCGGTGCCAGGCGATCTGCTTGTTGGTGTTGTTCACGTGGAACACGTTGGTGTTGGCGCCGGTCAGTCCCGCCGTCAGCCCCGCCGTGTCGCGACGCAGCGCGATCAGGTCCTTGTACATCTGCCGCGTGCCTGCGTAGGTGCTGGCCTTGGTCCAGTCCATCGGGTCGTTGGCGTCCCAGCCACCGTCCTCCAGCAGCTCCTGGCCCATGAACAGCATCGGAATGCCCGGGCTGGTGAACATCACGCCGGCGGCCAGCGTGCTGCGCTTGCGTGCCTGCAGGCCACCCGGTGCCGCCGAGCTGATGGCGCTGGGCAGGCGCAGTTTGCCGTTGGTCAGCGCCACCTCGTCGTGGCTCTCCGTGTAGATCACGCGCTGCATTGCGCTGCCGTTGTACGCGTGCGCCACGGCGTCGCGCACGGTGTTCATGTCGCGACCGCCGTCGCTGCTGGCCGTCACCACGCCGCGGATCGAGTGCACGAACCAGTCCCACTGGCTGTCGAAGCCCGCGCCGCTCTGCGACACAGGCCGCGTGACGGCATCTGAATCATCGAAATCCTCGGCGATCGAGATCTTGCCGGGCCACACGGCATCGATGTCGTTGTTGCATGCCTGCAGCAGGCTCCATGCGCTTGGAATGTCGGTGCCCACCGAGTCCGTGCGTCGCATGAACTTGGTGGCATCCCATCGCAGTCCATCCATGCGGAACTCGCCCAGCCACATCGCGGCGTTGTCGCGCACGTACTGTTGCACCTCGGTGCGCGTGTAGTCGGGGCGGGGGCCCCACGGCGTGTTCGCGCGCAGCGTGTCGTTGAAGAAGAAGATGCCGCCGTTGCCGTTCTGGCTCCAGCCGTCGTACTGCCA
>CAIPQY010000222.1 GCA_903867275.1 uncultured bacterium
GAACCGCTTGTGCGCGGCGCGCCCTTCGGCCGCCTTCATGCCAAGCATCGCGCGCATCACGGCCAGATCCTCGGGCACCGTGATCTTCAGGTTGCGGAATTCGCCGTCCACGACCAGCACGCGCTCGCCCAAACGCTCGACCAGACCGGCATCGTCGGTGGCGCCGGAAAGATCGGCCTGCGCATACGCGCGTCGAAGCAGCGAAATCTCGAACACCTGCGGTGTCTGCACGGCGACCACGCGCGCGCGGTCGATGGCGGACTCCACGAAACGACCCTTGCTCGTCGCGGCCTCAGCCGACTCGCCAAGGATCATGTCGGCGATCGCATCCTCTTCCTCGGCGCGGATCGCCTGCTCGCTCACGCGCTTCAGCGTGTCAGCCACGGGAAGGCCGGGAATGACCGCGGGATGCACCTTGGCGGCTTCAAAGACCCGACCAAGCAGTTCATCGCTGGCGCCCGGACGCGCGGCGTCATGCACCGCAACATGCGTGGCATCGGCAGGCACCACCGCCAGGGCATTGCGCACGGTTTCCCAGCGCTCGCTCTTGCCGCCGGCCACGATCTGCACGCCGTGAAACCCAAGTTGCGCGCCGTAGCGCATGCGGAAGTCATCCAGTTCCTCGGGCGGACCCGCCACGATGATCGACTTCACCTCGTCGCGCCTGGTGAACAGTTCCACCGTGCGCAGCAGCACCGCGCGACCACCCAGATCCTGACCAATCTTGTCGGTGCCGTAGCGACGACTCGATCCCGCCGCCGGAATGATCACGCTCACGCGCATGTCGCTCATCACGCGCCCTTCTGCGCGGCCTTCGCGCTGGGGCAATACAGCATGACGTGCTGTTCCTTGCCGTACTGGTGGTGCTCCGGGCCGTCGAAGCCCGGAATGCGCGGTCCGTTGCCCTCGATCTCGGGCAGGCGCAGCACAAAGAAGCTCTTGGGCTTCATCTTGCCGAGCAAGCGCTCCGCCTGCGTCAGCACGCGATCAAGCCCCTCCTTCTCGCGCACCATCTCGAAGGGCGGATCCATGAACACCACATCCAGCGGCTGGTCCACGGCCGCAAGCGCCGTTTCACCGAGCGCGTCAGCGCGCACCGGTGTGGCGACTTCCGGCATGCCGAACGCCTCGATGTTGCGGCGCAGCAGGTCGTACACGTCACGATCCTGCTCCACCATCCACACCCGCGCCGCGCCGCGACTGACCGCTTCAAGCCCGAGCGTGCCGACGCCGGCGAACAGGTCGAGCACGTTGGCGCCTTCGAACCAACCGCGGAGCACGTTGAACACGGCCTCGCGCGTGCGAGAGCCCATCGGCCGCGTGCGGTCGGTGCCGGGCGGCGTCATGAGCGGACGACTTCGATGTTCACCACCGATGATGCGCAGCATGGGGGCACGATGCTAGACGAATCCTGCTAGCGTGTCGCAATGGCCGGCGAACAGAGCCCCATGCCCAAATCACTGCGGGATTGCGCCCGATGGGTGCGCCTTGCGGGCGTGCCGTCGCTGCTCATGCACCCGGACTACGGTGGACAGGCCGAGATTCGGCAGCGCCCCTTCCTGCTGTGGATGCACGGCCGCACCGCGCACAAGGAACTGGACAACAGTCGCTATCTGCGCATGATCCGCGCGGGCATGGCGTGCGTGGCGATCGACCTGCCGGGCCATGGCGAGCGGTCGGAGCCGCACATGCAGACCAGCGAGCGCTCCATGGAAGTGATCGAGGGCATGGTGAACGCGTTGCCCGGCATGCGCGATGCGCTGGCCGAGCATCCCGGGTTCGACCTGGCACGTGCCGCGATCGGCGGCATGAGTCTTGGCGGCATGGTGGCGCTCGCACGCCTGTGTCGACCGCACATCTTCAAGGCTGCGCTGGTGGAGGCGACCACCGGCGACTGGACGCATCTGCCGAGCGCGCTGCATGACCCGGTTCGCGCCGACGCCATGGAGCCCACGCGACATCTCGACCGCTGGCAGCCCACGCCGCTGCTCGCGCTGCACGCCGAACTGGATGAATGGATCAAGATTGAGTGGCAGCGCGGATTCATCGAACGGCTGCGCGGCGTGAATGCGCCCGCCACCACCGAGCTGGTGGTGTATCCGCGCACCGGCGCGCCGCACGAGCACATCGGTTTCGGCAGCTACGCGCCGCAGGCGAAGGATGCGGGCGTGCAGTTCCTGGCGAGCCACCTGCTCCGCCCGGATGAACAACCCGAAGGTTGACCTTCAGGACCGCTCAGACCGACTCGGTCAACTGTGCCTGCGCCAGGCGTCGGTACAGGTCACACCGCCCAAGCAGTTCGTCATGTCGGCCCACGTCGATCACGCGCCCCTGATCCATCACCGCGATGCGATCGCATGACAGCACCGTGCTGAGACGGTGCGCGATCACCAGCACCGTGCGGCCCGCGCCGAACTCGGCGATGGCCTGATTGATCTGCTCCTCGCTCTCGGCGTCGATCTGGCTGGTGGCCTCGTCCATCACCAGGATGGATGGATTGCGCAGCACCGCGCGCGCGATGGCGATGCGCTGGCGCTGTCCGCCCGACAGGCTGCTGCCCTGCTCGCTCACCTCGGCGTGCAGCGTGCCCGGCAGGCGCTCCACGAAGTTCCATGCGTGGGCGCGGCGAAGCGCGTCGCGAATGGCGTCGTCTTCAACGCCCTTCAGGCCGAAGCGCACGTTGTCGGCGATGGTGCCCTTCAGCAGGGTGGCTTCCTGCGTCACCACGCCGATCTGCGCACGCAATGTGCGCACGTCGATCGCATGCACGTCGGTGCCGTCCACCAGCACGCGCCCCGCTTCAGGCTCGAACAGACGCGTCAGCATGGACAGCAGCGTGGTCTTTCCACAGCCATTGGGGCCCACGATGGCCACGCGCTCGCCATGCTCGATGGCGAGCGTCGCACCGTCGAGCGAGGGCCGCTCGGCGCCCGGATAGCGGAAGGTGATGCCCTCGAAGCGGATCGAGCGCTGATGGCGCGCCAGCGCCGGCTTGCCGCGATCGGCCGCATCCTCGCGCGCTGCGTTCAGGATGTGGCGCAAGCGCGTCGCCGGCGCGCCCGCCGCCTGCATCTCGTTCACGAATCCGGCCAGCGGACGAAGGCTGCCTGCCGCCACGGCGAGCGATCCCAGTGACAGCACGAAGCGATCGAAATCGAGTTCACCGGCAAGGATCTGCCGCGCGGCGATCAGCGCGAGCGAGATCACCGCGAACACCGCCAGCAGCTCGACCAACGGACCGGACAGCGACCGCGCACGACGCACCCGCATCTCCTGACGCAGCGCCTCGTGGTTGGCGCGATTGAACCGGCGCAACGACTCGCGCTCGGCACCGGCCGTCTTCACCGCACGCAATCCCTGCAGCGCCTCGTTGGTGTTGCGCAGCAGCACCTCGCTCGCCTCCAGCGCACCCTTGGAACCACGGCGGATGCTCTTGCCGGTCTTGCGCAGCACCACCCCAAGGATCGGCCCGGCCGTGAGCGCCACGATGACCAGACGCCAGTCGAACACCACCGCCGCGATGAATGCCGCGATGCCCTTGGTGACCTGCGCCAGCGTCTTGCTGGTCAGCGCCTCGAACCCGCTCTTCATCTCACCGGTGTCGCGAAGCACGCGGCTGGTAAAATCGGTCGGGCCCTGGCGGTTCACGGTGGCAAGCGGCAGGTGGATCGCGTGCTGGAACACCTCCAGACGGATCAACGCCGCCGTGCGCGCCGCCATGCCCATGGAGACCATCTGGTGCATGAAGTTGGCGGCCGCGCCAACGATCGTCATCAGGGCCAGCGCGACCATCAGCAGCACCACGCCCGCATAGGCGGTGCTGGGCAGCAGGTCGATCAGCCAGGTCGGAAATCGAATCGCGTCGTGCTTGTCGTTCCACTGCAGGGCAAGCGTCTGCAGCGAACCGCCCTCCTTCAGGATCAGGCGCAGCACCGGGCCAAGGCTCAGCAGGCCTGCACCGATGCCGCCGGCGCTGATGGCCGCACCCACAAGCACCAGCAGCACTTCGCTGCGGCGTCGAAGCAGGCGCCTGGCAAACCACCAAAAGTCGAGCATGGAGCGAGTATCGGCGAAACAGCCCCTGGCTCGCAAGCCAAGCGACTCAGGGACCCAGAAGTTTGGCCCAGGAACTCCAGAAATCGGGCCAGCTCTTGGCGACGCAACCTGGATCATCCACCTGCACGCCGCCATGCAGTGCGCCGAGTACCGCGGCGCTCATGGCGATGCGATGATCGCGTTGCGTGGCCACCATCGCGGTCGCGCCAGCGCGCGGCGGCCCCTGGATGCGCATCCAGTCCTCACCGCGCTCCACGCGCACGCCAAGATCGACCAGCCACGCACGCATCGCCTCGATGCGATCGCTTTCCTTCTGCGCCAAGGTCGCAAGTCCGCGGATCTCGATCGGCTCGATCGATGTGGCAGCGCCCGCCATCACGGCAAGGCTTCCATCCGGCCAGCGCTCCGCATCGATGCTGCCACCGCGCAGTTGGTCACCGAACCGTACGGAAAGCCCCTCGTCGTCGGCATGCATGTGCGCGCCAAGCCCCGCCAGCGCCTTCGCCACCGCCACATCGGGCTGCGCGGATGTGGCAAGCAATCCAGGCACGCGGACGCAGGAACCAGGAA
>CAIPQY010000223.1 GCA_903867275.1 uncultured bacterium
AGGTTCAAATCCTGTCACCCCGACTCCGTTTTGAAACGGAAAGACCCCGGCTGGAGCCGGGGTCTTTCGTTTCCGCACTTCGTCTGCGTGTCTCGCGTGGCTCTTGGCCACGCGAGCGTGCGGCAGCGCTCCGCGCCACCGCACCCAGTCTTCATGACGCGCGCTTCGCGCGCGTTCAAATCCTTCGGTCGGCCAGCGTCTTGCACCACTGCTTCCAGCAGTCGCGGATGGCGGCGTGGAAGCGTGCGGCGTAGGCGGGGGCATCCATCAGCGGCGAGGCGGCCATCTGACCGCGAAGGGTCGTGCGCAGCGATGCCAGGCGAGGGCGATCGTTCGCCAGCGACGCGGCGAGCTGCACAAGCGCGTCGGTGTCCGCGGCCACCAGTTCAGGGTGCCCGGCCGCATGCAGCAGGCTGGCCGACACGCGCGCGGCGTGGCGATGGCCGAGCGTGGTGATCACGGGCACGCCCATCCACAGCGCCTCGCAGGTGGTGGTGGTGCCGTTGTAGGGCACGGTGTCCAGCGCCACGTGCACGCGGTTGTACAGGCGCAGGTGCTCGTCGCGGGTCTTGGTGTAGGCGACAAGCTCCAGTCGGTCGGCCGTGATGCCCGCCGCGGCGAAACGATCCATGATCACCTGTCGCCCCGTGGTGTCCGTGAGCGACTGTGCCTTCATCAGCAGGCGCGAGCCTGGCACGGCGTGCAGCACGCGCGACCACAGTTCCACCGAGCGCGCACCGATCTTGGTGGCGTTGTTGAAGCTGCCGAAGGTGATGGGCTGCGAGGCGTCTGGCAACTCGGGTTCGGGTGCCTGCGTGGGCGCCGTGTAGCACAGGAAGCAGGGGTCGATGCGCAGCAGCCGTTCCGTGCAGAAGCCCTCGCTGCCGGGCGGGTCGGTGATGGCGTCCACCAGTCGCCAGTCGATCGCGGGCACGCCGGTGGTGTTGGGATAGCCGATGGCCGTGATGAGCACGGGCGCGGGCTTCTCGATCAGCGCCAGCAGTCGGGGCTCGCCCGCGTGACCGCTGAGCTCGATGAGCACGTCGATGTTGCGGCTGCGGATCAGCAGATCGATGGCGTTGTGCGGCATGTGGCCGCAGTCGTGCCACGCCGCGGCGTACCCGCGAAGCCGCTTGCTGGTGGCATCCTGCGTCCCCGGCGCGCAGTTGGAGAAGATCTCGAACGACACGCCTGGATCCGCATGGCGAAGGAAGGGCTCCACGAAGAAGGCGACCGAGTGATCGCGCATGTCGCCCGAGAGCAGGCCCACGCGGATCGGGCGCTCGGGATCGGGAGCGGTTCTGGCCGGGCGCACGGCGGGTCCCACCACGCGTCCGTAGTCGCGGTGCGCCTGCGCGATCGCCTCGGGCGTGGCGTCGGTGTAGTTCATCGCCAGCAGCATCATCGAGCGGAGCTTGGGTTCGTTCGGGTTCGCATCCACGCCGATCCTGGCGGCGCGGTAGCTCTCCTCGGTCATGCCTGCGCGGGTGTAGGCGTAGCTCAGGTTGCCCGCCGCGGCAGCGAGGGTGGGATCGATGGCCACGGCGCGGCGAGCGGCCTCGATCGCCTTCGCGGTCTGGTCCACTTCCACATATGCCACGGCCAGCGCCAGATACGGCGCGATGTTGCCGGGCTCCGCCTGCTGCAGGCGCTCCAGCTCCACCACGGCTTCCTTCACGCGACGCGCATCGATGAGCGCGCTGGCCAGGTTGTAGCGCATTATGCCCGACTCGGGCTGCATCGCCACCAACCTGGTGAATTGCTGCACCGCCAGATCGAACTGGCCCGCCGTGGACAGCAGTTCGCCCAGCAGCACCATCGCGTCGATGTCCTTGGGCCGGATCTTCAGGTGCAGGCGCACCGCGGCGAGTGCGGCATCCACGCGTCCCGCCGCGACCTCGCGTTGGGCGCGGTCGTGGATCGAGTCAGCCACGGTGCGCCGCTCCGGCAGCGAGCGGGCGCGATCGACCGAACACGCGCAGCCACTGCACGCTGGCGCGCTTCGGGCGCTTCTTCGACTTCCGGCTGTCCAGCCACTTGTGCACGATCCACAGGCCGATCACCACCGCAAGCGTCACGGCCACGGCCACCATGATCTGGTGGAAGATGTCCGTCACGCCCGCCTTGGCCGCGGCATGGAAGGCCAGCCAGCCGATCATCATCTGCAGCGGTGCGGTGATCAGCACGCAGGTGCCTTCCACCAGCAGCAGCTTCCACCAGGCCATGTGCAGCACGCCGCACATGGTGATCACCGGCGTGCGGGTGCCCGGGATGAATCGCGCCGCCAGCAGCACCCACGCGCCGCGCTGGTCGATCTGCCACTTGATCTCGAGCAGGCGCCGCGGATGGAAGAGCCGCTTGAAGACCTTGGTGTGCATCACGCGGGTGCCGAAGGTGCGACACATCCAGAACCAGCCCGCGTCGCCGAGCACGATGCCCAGATAGGCGGCGAACGCGAACTCGGCGAACATGCGCCAGTCGTTGGCCGCCAGCCATCCGGCCGGGATCAGGATCAGGTCCTCGCTCAGGTGCAGGCCCACGCCGCTCACGACGAAGGCCACGAAGATGGCCACCGCGCCGTAGCGATCGATGCCCTCCTCGATCCACTTTGGCATGGCGGGTGCCGGCGCCTGCGTGGGCGCCTCCGCGGTGGTGGCGGGGGCGGTCTGCGCCGGGGCGCTCTGGGGCACAGGCGACCAGGCGCACAGGACGCAGGCGAGCAACGATCCAAGCACCCATGTTGAGAGTCGCATCAGGGGCGCGAGTATAGGAGGCGCGCGCTGCAGGCCTTGGTGGCGCGTTCAGGTTGTGCCGGCGTTGCACAGCGATCGCCAGCATGTGCGCAGGGCCGCATGAAAGCGCGTGGCGTATGCGGCGGCGTCGAGAAGCGGCGAGGCCAGCATCTGGGCGCGCAGGTCGGTGCGCAGCGACTTCAGGCGCTCGCGATCCTGCGCAAGCGACGCCGCGACGCGAACGTACGCGTCCGCATCCGCAGCCACCCACTCCGGATGGCCCGCTGCGTGGAGCAGGCTCGCGCTCACGCGCGCGGCATGTCGATCGCCGAGCAGCGTGACGACCGGCACGCCCATCCACAGCGCCTCGCAGGTGGTGGTGGTGCCGTTGTAGGGGGTCGTGTCGAGCGACACGTGCATCCGTGCGTACTGCTCCAGGTGGGAGCGCTGATCAGGGGCGTATGGCGAGATGTCCACGCGAGCGGGATCGATGCCCGCGCGGGCGAGTCGATCGCGCAGCGCGCCGCTGGCGTCGGGATCCCCCATGGCCTGCGACTTCAGCAGCAGTCGCGACCCCGGCACCGCCGCGAGGGTTGCAGCCCACAGCGCCGCGGTGGTCTCGCTGATCTTGGACGAGGCGTTGAAGGAGCCGAAGGTGAAGGGCGCGTCGTCGGGCCGTGGCGTGGGTTCGGGGCTCTGCGCCGGCGGCGTGTAGCACAGGAAACACGGGTCGAGTCGCAGGGGCCGCTCGGTGAGCAGCGCGTCCGCTTCGGGTGGATCCGTGATCGAATCCACCAGTCGCCAGTCGATGCATGGGTGCCCCGTGGTGTTCGGATAGCCGATCGCGGTGACGATGATCGGCGCCGGCTTCGCGCACAGGGCGCCCAGTCGGTGTCCCGCCATGTGCCCGGAGAGTTCGAGCAGGATGTCGATGCGTTCGCGTCGGATGCATGCGTCGAGTTCGGCATCGTCCATTCCCGCCACCTCGTGCCAACCGGCCGCGAGCTGCCTGTGCTGGCGCGTGAGCGCGTCGTGCAGCATCGGCACCGAGTTGTTGAAGACGATGAACGAGGCCCCCGGACAAGGTTGGCTGAACAGCCCCTGCGTGAAGAAGGCCACCGAATGCTGGCGCAGGTCGGCCGACAGGACGCCGATGCGCAGCGCACGGTCGGGATCGGCGTTCAGCAGCGGAGGCTTTGCCGCCGCTCCCGTGTGTTCGCCGTAGTGCCTGTGCCAGGCCACGATCGCCTCGGGCGTCCGTTCCGTGCTCTGCAGCAGCAGCAGCAGGTTGCTGATCAGTTCCGGGTCCACATCGGGGGCGTGCGCGTGGCGCTCAAGCGTCTCGCACGCCCGATCGAGCTGTCCCAGCGATGCGTAGGCGGAAGCCAGATTCAGGATCGCGCCGGACAGGTCCGGGCGCAGCTGCACCGCACGCTCGCCTGCAGCGACGGCCTGTCGACTCTGGCCCGCACGGGTGAGGGCGCTGGTGAGTCCGATCCACGCGGTCGCGTAGTCGGGCCGCAGCTCGACCGCGCGCTGCAAGTGATCACGCGCCCGGGCGTTTTGACCCGCACCCATCAGCGAGAAGGCCAGGTTGTTGTGGAACACCGGTTCCTGCGGCGCCAGCTCGACCGCGCGTGCAAGGTGGTGAATCGCCTGCTCAAACTCGCCGGCACGCTGGAGCGCGGAGCCCAGCAGCGTGTGCGCGGCGGCATCGCGGGGCTTCAATCGCACCCGCAGCCGCAGTGAGGCGATGGCCTGCGGGAGCCGGTCCTGCTCCATGTCCTCCATCGCGCGCTGGAGGGTCGGGTCATGCATGTGCCGCACAGTGATCTCTCCAGCACGCGCGCAGCGCCGCATGGAGCCGCTTCGCGTAGCTCGCCGAATCACACAGTGGCGAGACCTGCATGGCCGCGCGAAGCGAGCCGCGAAGGTCCGCCAGTCTGGCACGATCCGCCGTCAATGCACGCGCGGTCTCCACGAACATGTCGGGCGAGGTCGCGATCCACTCGGGGTGGCCGAGCGCCGTCAGCAGACTCGCGGATACCCGGGCGGCGTGGCGATCGCCGAGCGTGGTGAGCACCGGAACGCCCATCCACAGGGCTTCGCACGTGGTGGTGGTGCCGTTGTAGGGCACCGTGTCCAGCGCCACGTGCACACGGTTGTACAGGCGCAGGTGGTCGTCGCGATTCGCCGCGTAGGCGATCAGCTCCACGCGCGAGCCATCGATGCCGGCGGCCGCCAGATCATGCAACAGCCGTTCACGCGCCGCCGCATCGCGCATGCTGGTGGACTTCACCAGCATGCGCGCATCGGGCACGGCCTGCATGACGCGGCTCCAGAGTGCCGTCGTCTCGGGAACGATCTTCAGCGTGCTGTTGAAACTTCCGAAGGTGGTGGGTGCGTCGTCGGGCGGCATGACCGGGGACGGCGCGCGCTCGGGCGGGCTGTAGCAGAGGAAGCAGGGGTCGAGCCGCAGCAGGCGTTCGGTGCACAGCGCCTCGCTTCCCGGAGGATCGGTGATCGTGTCGACCAGACGCCAATCCACCGCAGGCAGTCCCGTGGTGTTCGGATATCCGATCGCGGAGACGATCACGGGCGCCGGCTTGGCGGACAACGCCACCAGCCGATTGTCGCCGGTGTGGCCTGAAAGTTCGAGCAGCACGTCGATGCGCTGCTCGCGGATGAGCGCGTCCAGCGATGCGTCCGGCATCTCGCCCACATCGAACCACCCGTTCACGAAGCCCTTCATGCGCCGCGTGGTGGCGTCCTGCATCGAGCGTTTCCAGTTGGAGAAGGCGATGATCTGGGTGTTCGGTTCCCGGTGCTTCAGGAACGAATCCACGAAGAACCCCACCGAGTGATCGCGGAACTCGGCGGACAGCACGCCGATGCGCAGCGGTCGATCCGGGTCATGGTCGTGCGGTGCGGGCGTGGGTGGCGGGAACTGGCGGCCGAATTCGCGGTGCATCTCGAACATCTCGACGGCCGGTCGTTGCAGGTAGTTGAGATTCATCAGCAGCGCGGAGCGCAGGATGTGGTCCCCGGGTCGACGCGCGAGCGTCTCCTGGCCCAGCTGGATCGCCGTGTCCATGCGGCCAGCGTTGATCATCGCGAAGATCAGGTTGCCCAGCACCCCGGGAAAATCCGGCTGCAGCGCAAGGCATCGGTGCGCCGCATCGATGGCCTTCAGGGACTCGCCGATCCGGGGGTAGTGCGCCGCCAGCATGGCCCAGCCCATCGCGAAGTTCGGATCCTCACGCACCAGCCGTTCCCAATGGGGGATCGCCTCGGCGGGTCGGTTGCCACACACGAGCGTGTTGGCGAGATTGTGGCGGAAGGCCACCACGGTCGGGTGGTCCGCAACGAGTCGTCCATGGTGATGCAGCGCCTGATCGATCTGGCCCGCCTGCTGCAGCAGCGATCCGAGCAGATTGACCGCGTCGAGATCCTTCGGACGCAGCTTCACGTGCATGCGGACCATCGCCACGGCTTCATCGACGCGACCCGCCATGTTCAGCGATTCCGCTCGGTCCCAGAGTTCCTCAGCCATGCGCCTCCTGACTGTGCATGCGCGCGAATCGTGTCACGCGGCGAGTATAGAAGGTTCCGTTCTGTGCGCCGCGATCCGCGC